>JAJDBA010000153.1 GCA_029261675.1 Nitrospinaceae bacterium | reverse complement strand
AAGCTCGTGAAACATTTTCATAGGATCAACTACTGTTTGCTGTTCGCCTCCAGGTACCCAATCCGCGGGTTTGCCTTCATCCTCTGCTGTTCTGCAAACTGAACTACCAACCACATTTGCCATGATTTAACTCCTTAATTTCAAAATATCAGTGCTCAGAATTAAAAATAACTCTGGTGAAAAATTATAACGAAAATCAATTAATTAAGCTGACAAGCATATGAAGATACAAGCTTCATAAAAGTATCAGTGGATTTCTCTAAAAAGACGCGCATTTTAGAAACAATACGGCGAACTGTCAAGCTCTAACCCCATAAAAAATGTGCTTTTATGGAGGTTTCGGCTCTTGCCTTCTGGTTATGGCTCCTGGGGTAACATTTTCTCCAGTGAACCTAACTCCTCAAAGTATTGAAAAGCTTTTCCAAGGAACTCATTTAAGGACTTATCGGTATAAAACTTGAGAGTTTTGTCTGCCAGTTCCGTAGTATGGCAGATCTCAAATTTTGCTGTCGTTTCATCGTTGAATTTAACGATTTCTACTTCCCAGTGTATCATAGCGATTTCTTCCTGGGGACGGCTCACAGCGGTTAACCCATAGTTTTTGAGGCGATAAATGAGTTGCGTCCCACCCTGGCCTGAAGGGTCGGACCGTGTCAAAAAAAGATTGTCTTGAATAAGCATTTTTATCTCAAATTAGGGTCTGTTTTTCTTGCTCTTCTCTTGTTCTTCTATGGAAGCTTTGAAGAGTATAGTGCATATGCTAATATACCTGAAACAAGAGGTTTATTCCATAAACTGCGTTATAAAAATAACCTATCGGTTGAACAGGCTGTCAAATTAGCCGGGTTTAATCGAAATTCCGATCTAGAATTATCATGCAACCTATTGAAATAAATGACCCTACAAAAATTGAACAATTTCTTAGTAAGATTGCTCTGGCTGGCAAAGGTTTCACTACAGAATGCCTCCTAATGGATGCTTACGATGCAGGGTTGGACTATCCAGACTATTTGAAAGCAGAGGGTGAAGACCCCGATGCCAGTTATGAAGGAAAATCTCCTGCTTGGGCGAAATACCATATGCGGCAGGGCAAACGTGTGTTTATGGTATATGGTGATAAGGGAAAAGACCGAAGAACGCATTTCTCCGAAACGCCTTGACCTGCAAAGCATCTTAGTATTAAAGGAACAGCTAAATTAACCTTCTATAGAGTCATTGATTGTGCAATTTGATAAAGAAACCCAAACACGTATTTTAAGAGTTGCCTCAGACAGACAGCAAGGCCGTGACCTTGAAGAACTGGATGAACGTATTGCTCATGTCATGGATCTTCACCCGGAGTTTGAAGAAATTTGGACAATGGGAGAAATGGCTGCTTATCCACAAGAGATAAATGGGGAGATCGTCAGTCCGTTTGTACATACGGTTTTACATACCATTGTGGATAGCCAGCTTCGTACTGGTCAACCGGAATGTGTAGAAAAAACCTTTAATAGATTGCGTGAACAGGATATGAAGGAGCATGAAGTGCTGCACGCCATCATTGCGATTTATGCAGATCTACACTTTTCGAGTTTCAGGCAAGGCAAGCCTTTCGACCAACTGGATTATGAGAGCCGACTGGATTATCTTTCTTACGAAGATACGCCCTCTAGTGAGGGCGACAAATAGGTTGCATGCTAAGAGTGGGGAAAGGTTCCCGCCGGGCTTGCCCGGCTAGAGAACTTTTTTAATTGTTTTTCCGAGGTCGGCAGGACTTTTCACAACTTTAATTCCGCACCGCTTCATCACCTTCATTTTTTCTTCAGCGGTCCCTTGTCCGCCTGAGATAATGGCACCTGCATGTCCCATACGACGGCCTGGAGGGGCAGTTTGCCCGGCAATAAATCCGACAACGGGCTTGGTGACATGTTTTTTAATGTAGTAAGCAGCTTCATCTTCTGCTGTTCCACCAATTTCACCAATCATACAAATGGCTTTTGTTCCACGGTCTTTTTGGAAGAGCTCCAATATATCAATGAAGCGTGAGCCAATGATTGGGTCACCGCCAATTCCTACACAGGTGGACTGGCCTATTCCAAGTGCAGTCAATTGCCCAACGGCTTCATAGGTAAGGGTGCCACTTCGAGAAATGATTCCGACATTTCCTTTTTTATGAATATGTGCAGGCATAATTCCGATTTTTGCTTTACCGGGAGAAATAACTCCAGGGCAGTTGGGGCCGACCAGTCTGCTATTGGTTCCCTGCAGGTATTTATGGACATTCACCATATCACTGACAGGAATACCTTCAGTGATACAAATGATAAGTTCGATGCCAGCATCGGCGGCTTCTAAAATTGCATCCGCTGCAAAAGGTGGTGGAACAAAAACCATGGTTGCGTTCGCTTTGGTTCTTTTTGCGGCATCGGCGACGGTGTTAAAAACGGGAACATTTCCGATTACGGTTTGTCCGCCTTTGCCGGGAGTAACCCCACCCACAACTTTGGTGCCATATTTCATAGATTGCTCGGTGTGAAACATTCCTTCACGACCGGTGATACCTTGTGTGATCAGTCTGGTTTTTTCGTCTACGAGTATACTCATTTGATTGCTTTTACCACCTTTTGAGCGCCATCTTTCATTCCATCTCCAATAAGAAAATTGAGACCGGAATCTTTGAGGATCTGGTGCCCTTCTTCCATATTCGTTCCTTCCATGCGAACCACAACTGGAATTTTGATATGGAGTTTTTTAGTTGCAGCAACCACTCCTCTTGCCAATACATCGCATCGAAGAATGCCGCCAAATATATTAATGAAAATTCCTTTTACAGATTTGTCTGAGATGAGGATTCTAAATCCATTTTCTATCATCTCCTCATCGGCTCCGCCACCAACGTCGAGGAAGTTTGCTGGTTCCCCGCCGGATAATTTAATGATGTCCATGGTGCCCATGGCCAGTCCTGCGCCATTAACCATACAACCAATATTTCCATCGAGCTTGATGTAGTTGAGGTTGAACTTGCTGGCTTCCACTTCCGTTGGGTCTTCTTCATCCGTATCGCGAAGGGCTTGCGTCTCTTTATGCCGATACATCGCATTGTCATCTATATCTACTTTTGCATCAAGGGCGAGGACTCTATCGTCAGAAGTTATGACGAGAGGGTTGATCTCCAGCATCGAGCAATCTTCTTTGACGAAAGAATCGTAGAGATTGATGATAAAGGGAATAATAGCTTTTAAAGCGGCACCTTCCAGGTTCAAGGCAAAAGCTATTTTCCGTGCTAGATAAGGCTGGACGCCGATTACGGGATCCACCACTTCTTTAATGATTTTTTCAGGAGTATCAGCTGCAACTTCTTCGATCTCCATGCCTCCCGCTTCAGACGCCATGATAAGAACCCGACTGGTTTCTCGGTCTACCAAGATGCCCATATAGAGTTCTTTGACGATCTCCATACCTTCTTCTATTAAAACCTTTTTAACCAGACGGCCTTCCGGTCCGGTTTGCGGCGTGACTAAAGTCATTCCAATTATTTGCCCGGCATGTTTTTCTGCTTCAGCAGGACTTTTGGCTAGCTTGACGCCTCCACCTTTTCCTCGACCTCCTGCATGAATCTGAGCTTTGACAACAACAACGGGGGTGCCCAATTTTTTAGCGGCTGCGGGAGCTTCCGATTTTTTTGAAACCAAAACTCCGTTTGGCACAGGAACGTTATATTTCCTGAGAATTTCTTTGGCTTGATATTCGTGAATCTTCATGAATTTTTCTTAAATTATAGGGGAGAAAATGAGCACGATTTTTAACATAGGGAAAAGGAGGTTGTCAAAAAAATATTAGAGTTTGTTGGGAATTCTTGATGGGTATATCTGGCTTTCCCCTAGATTTATCAATTTATAAAACACTCTCATAGAGTTTTTATTTGTTTAAAACTCATATTTTATTAAATTGAAATTAAATTTCTATTTGTTGCTATTACAGTGCCTTATAGAAATAAGATATTATTTTATAAGCGTTTTGTTGCATTTTTATAACTATTGATATGGAATAAAAAATAATTATTTTTATCTTAATTGTAAGTGCTTTTTGTTAGATCGGTATCTAGTGTTAATTATGTTGTGGGTAAATAATAAACTGCCACCTATTTTTGAGATAGATCAATAATATTTTAGAGGGATAAAAATGAACAATCACGCCTACAAAGTTCCCGCAAGAGTTTTGATTTCTACCCGTAGTAATTCCGCAGATTCAAAAAGCTTTTTCAAAAAATTTTTTCATAATGGTGAAATTGCGAATGGGTTGATGGAAAACCAGCATAGCCTGAAAACTTGTCTGGATAATTTGCAGGTGAATATTTTTGTGGCGGATAAAGATCTCAACCTCACCTATATAAACGAAATTGCCCGAGCTACATTGATTTCGATCGAACCAGAAATTCAAAAGGAATTTGGGATAGGAGTTGATGAGTTTTTGGGAAGTTCAATTCATAGATTTCACAAGAATCCACAGCAGGTGGAAAAGATTCTTAGAAATCCTGCTTCATTTCCACATGAAACGGAATTATCATTCGGAAAGATAATTCTTAAAACCTACATCAATGGTATTTGGGATGGGAAGGGGGAAATTCAGGGTTACATCGCTAATTGGGAAGAGACAGGCGAAAAAAAGAAATTAGAATTGGACCAGGCACGGGTAAATTCAATGATGGAAAATGCCCCATTCAATATTTTGTTTTGTGATTGCGATCTGACTTTGCAATATGCGAATCCGGCTTCTGTTAAAACGCTGAAGACTCTCGAACAATATCTCCCTATACGGGTAGATGAGATGGTTGGGATGAATATCGATATCTTTCATAAAAATCCCGCACACCAAAGAAAATTGTTGTCCGATCCGCGCAACCTACCCCATACCGCACAGATTCAAGTAGGGCCTGAGATTTTAGACCTCGTTATCAATGCTATTTATGATCAGGAAAAAAATTACAGCGGGGTAATGGTCAACTGGTCTGTAATTACCGAAAAGCTAAAGCTTAAAAAAGAAAATGGAGAAATGACTCGACTTGAAAACGAGCGGTCTGAAGAATTGCAAGACAAAGTCGGTCAAATTCTCGAAGTTGTCAATGCAGCAGCCCAGGGAGATATCTCGAAACAGTTGAATGTTATGGGCAATGATCCCGCAGGAAAAGTGGGTCAAGCATTGGCAGACTTTATTGCAAACCTGAGAGTGAATATTGGTTCATTTGGGAAAACGGGAGATGAGCTCAATCATTCATCCAATGAACTTGTTTCTGTCAGTCAGCAATTAAGCGCTAACGCGGAAGAAACTTCAGCGCAGGCAGGTGTGGTCTCTGCGGCATCTGATGAAGTCAGCAACAATGTTCAGGTTGTGGCAACAGGAACGGAAGAGATGACGGCCAGCATTAAAGAAATTTCACAGAGCGCAAGCAAAGCAGCTCAAGTAGCCGATTCTGCAGTCAGAATTGTTGAACAAACCAATCATAAAATTTCGGCGCTTGGTGAAAGTAGTGTTGATATTGGGCAAGTGGTAAAAGTCATTACTGAAATTGCGGGGCAAACAAATTTGCTTGCCTTGAATGCGACTATAGAAGCTGCGCGTGCCGGAGAAGCCGGCAAAGGATTTGCCGTGGTTGCCAATGAAGTAAAGGAGTTGGCTAACCAGACGGCTAAGGCAACAAGCGACATCAGTGAAAAAATTAAAGTAATTCAGACAGATGCTAAAAATGCTGTAGAAGCGATGGATGAAATTACTAATGTCATTAATGAAGTAAACGATATTTCTGGAACGATTGCCAGTGCAGTGGAAGAGCAAAGTGCAACAACTAATGAGATGAGCCGAAATGTGGCCGAGGCTGCGAAGGGCGTTCAGGAAATATCCCATAATATAACGGGTGTTGCCGAGGCTGCGGCAGATACCAGCAAAGGGGCTATCACTACAGAGCAAACGGCTATGAAACTCACTCGCAACTCTGAAATAATAAATAAACTGGTCAGTAAATTTAAATATAAAGATCCCAATATGAGTCTTATGGCATGGAACGATTCATTTGCAACTCATGTAGGTGAGGTCGATTCTCATCATAGTAAGTTGATCGATTTGATCAATGAGATATATAAAGGGATTATGCTTGAAAAAGAGAAAGTGGTTGTGGATAACACCCTTGATGAATTAGTTAATTTTACTGTCATGCACTTTGGGTATGAGGAGAAACTGTTTGATAAATACGGTTATGAGGATGCTGTTACACACAAACAAAAACATAAGGAGCTTCTAGGTCAGGTCGGAGAATATGTTGCCAGATATAAAGAAGGAAACACTGAGATCAGTCACGAGCTTTTATCTTTTCTCAAAAACTGGTTAACGAAGCACATTCTAGGAGTAGATCAAAAATATTCCGCTTATTTGAAATGCAAAATGGAGAATTAATAAAGGAAGTTTTTATGGCTTAACATTTTGAGGTAATGTTTTTGGGTTGTGCTGCTTCGTCTTGGCCTGTGTTGGTAGTCGCGTCGTACAATTGCGTCCAGGCTTCTAAAAGAGGATTTAGAATATTCAATACTGCCAGAAGAGGTTTTTTGTCTGACTTTATATTAGCAAGTGTCAATTGACTCAAAGCGAATTGATATAGAGATTCCAGACGTGGTGCTACATCGCCACCTTTTTTAAAGTCCAGAGCCAGGGAGAGTTCGTTGATAATATCATGAGCTTTTTGAATGTACTTGCCCTGATTGGCTAAATCACCCTTCGTCATGCTTTCTCCGGCTAAGGTGGTGAATTTGATGGCACCTTCATACATCATAAGAATCAGACGGCCTTGGCTAGAGGTCGAAATCTGATTTCTGCGGTACTGATCGTGGTATCGAGATGGAACCATTTATATTTCTTCCAGAAAATAATTTTTAATTAAAACTAGCTGCCACCCGAGAATAAGGACTGAATTCCTGCAATCGAACTTTCAAATGCGCTCTTTTGAGAGTTCAGTCTTCCCAAGACAACTTCAAGATTGGTGAAACGTGCGCGAGTATTGGTTTCAAACAGCACGAGTCTTTCTTCCAAATCGGTAATGGTTTGATCAAAATCGGTGATGGTCTCGGTTGCACTGTCTATCTCAGCTTCAAGAGGCCCCTCTAAAGACGCATCAGTTAACCTAGCTAAGATACGATTGGTTATTTGGGCAACGCCTACCGCGAGCGTGAGAGTGCCGTATTCACCATCAGTTAGATCGCCGATGCGAAAATTGAGGCCTTCGGCGTCTGTGCCGGGTGCGCCAGCATAAAAGTTGCCATTGCCCACAGCATCAACGAAAGTACTGCTACCAGAAGCTGCCAACTGCACAACTCCACCAGAGACTCGCACTTGATAACCCCCTGGTACGGTATTATCTGTAAAGCCGACAAATGTGACTGCGCTGCTGGAGGACCTTCCTGAACTGGAAAATAACTGGGTGACGTTGCCGATATCACTCGCTATTGCTGTGCTAAGGGCTCCATCGTCTACGGCAATCGTGCCGTCGGATTGCGTGCGTACACCTACTTGCGAGAGAAAGTTAAATTCTCCGTCTACTCCAAGAATCTCGCCACTCACTGTTTCCCGCAATTGCTGTTGCAGATTTTGTACGGTAAAGTTTGCGAACAGAACACCGGTTTCTCCTGTGGATTCCGTTAAAGCCAATTCGCTGTTCAGATGCAGATTGAGCTCGTTGTATCCGTCTACATAGTTTTGAACTTTTTCTTTTATAGCCTCTTCATCCGGACTCAAGGTGATGACGCCAGAACCTGCAGACTCTAATGTCAGAGTTGTGCCGCCGATAACATCGGTGACTGTATTGCTGGCTTTTGTTACCGCCACTCCGTCCAACACAAAACTTGCGTTCTGCGCGGCTTGGGTTTCAGTGAAAGAAATTGGGGATACTTGCCCGAACCCAAACAAAGTATTGGAAGCTGAAATTGAAACTGAATTATCTGCTCCTGTTTGGTTTCCAGATATAACCAATTTAACAGGATCGGTAGCACTGCCGTCATTTATGAAACTTGCTTGAACATTAGCCCCTGAATTGTTGATAGCCAGTCTGATTCCGTCGAGGGTATTGTTACTACTATCAATGGTAAGCTCTGTGACAGTTGTTCCAACGGTTATAGCTAGGGTTCCCGAACCAATTTCACTTGATGTGTCGGCAAACCCGGATGAAAGAAGCTTGGATTCCCGTGCCAAGCTATTAACGACTAAAGAAAAAGTTCCAGATGTAGCGGAGCTTGTGGTTGTAAGGCTCGCTACATCGTTATTATCTGTGGAATTGTTATTTGAAAAAACACCCGTGGTGGTAAGAAAACGGGATTCGGTATTGAGGGTGTTAACAACACTTTTGAAATTTTGCAGACGGTCTTTGAGATCCTGAAAGCTTAGAAGTTTGGCTTCTTCCAACGCCCGTTTTGCTTCAACGATAGTGATAGGCTGGCGTTGTAGAGTAATCAGGTTGTCAATAATCCCACCTGTGTCCAGGTTGGAGTTGATACCAAATATTGCGTTTTGAGCCACTTATTTGCCTTCCAGTTGGTTTATCTGAGTCTAAACTCATCTGTCTTTAGATTTATCGGTCTCAAAAAAGGCAAACTTTAATGTTTTAAAGGGATAAAGGCATTCTAATTAATTTGCAGGTGCATCGAATGAGGTATGCTGTCGTAAGAGCTGTAAGTAATTTTAAAATAAGGTGTTATCAAATAATTGTTGATTTGGATATTCAAGGTGCTAAATTGAAAAAATATTCCTAACTAACTTCTGGATTTATGTCTGAACAACTCGGTCTATTTGGCGAACCTGAGGATCAGGAGCCTACCAAAACAACTCAAAAAGAACCCGCCAAACCAACCAAAGTGGAATTAGGGCCTCGCGTCCAATATTTTGACTTGGAAACTCAGAAAAGTGCGGATGATGTCGGTGGCTGGGGCAATATCCACAAAATGGGACTTGCCGTTGGCGTGGTTTGGGACAGTCACGATAAGGACTATTTCGTTTACGAAGAAAAAGACGCCAAAAAATTGGTGGAAAAGCTAAGGATTGCGGATCTGGTCGTGGGTTTTAATGTGATCGGATTTGATTACACGGTATTACAACCTTACTCCGATTTTGATCTACAGGAGATCAATACCTTCGACATGCTTGTCGATGTTAAAAAGCTTCTCAACTTTCGTTTAAGCCTCAATCATCTAGCTCAACATACTTTGAACGCTAAAAAATCCGCCGATGGATTGATTTCTCTACAATGGTATAAAGAAGGAAAAATTGACAAGATCATCCATTATTGCAAACAGGATGTCGAAATCACCCGCGACCTTTATCTTTATGGGGAGCAACACGGTTACGTCAATTACCAAAGTCGATCCGGCAATCCGCTCCAACTTGAAGTTGATTGGAAGACGGCGAACTTCGTTTCCTGACCGGCGTAGCCGCCGGAAATAATAGAATTTCTCTTTAATGCGCTCCAAGGCTCCGAGCATTCTTTAAATTAATACAAAGGCCTCCTTATCAGGCAGATAGCAAGAGCTTGTTAACTTCGGGTGAGTTATAGGTTATCGCCAGTTGGCCGCGCGCCTAGCGCTCTTCTGAATTGATGAATTTTTTCAGGAAGGGGAACATGGCGCCACGTTTCTCGATCATTTCTTCACGCGATTGTTTTACTACTGCTTCATCAATGATTCGTATGTTGCGTTCGGTGGCGAATTTCTCGATACCTTTTACAACCATACCGCGTGCGAACGAGGGAATGCGGTCTAATCTGCCTTTGGCTTCTGGCGTCCATTGAGTCTGAAACTCAACTTCCAGTCCAAGGGTGTCTTCTACTTTTAAGGTGATGGCTTTGCCGCCATACTTGCCTGGTTCGTAATCACAGGAAGGGTCTGGGTCCATATAGTTGCCGGTTTCTGCAAATGCACGCGCCCGACAACCGGAACACATAGCCGAGAATTCGCAACTACCACATTTGCCATCAAGTTCTTTTCTGTCGCGTAGTTGAATCATTAGAGGTGCGTTTTCCCAGAGATCTTTGAAGGAACGTGATTTTAAATTGCCAACGGATTCTTCAATGAAAGGGCAGGGGGTCAAGTTGCCTTCAGGGGATATACGGCTGTAATGCGTTGCCGCTGGACAGCCACCTGAATAAGTGCGTGTGTAAACAGACTCGGGATCATTCTCATAAACCACACGCTTGTATTGCGGAGCGCATTTCGAGTTGATCATTAGCTTGCCTTTGTATTTCATTTGCTGGTCATAAAGCATTTTTAATGCTTCTTCATAGGCAGCGTTTGAAATGTCGGTGTTGCCTTGACCGCGACC
>JAJDBA010000152.1 GCA_029261675.1 Nitrospinaceae bacterium | reverse complement strand
GTGATGCGCCATGTCATGCAGTTTCTTGAATCGTTCATGCGATTTCAAAGTGGTGTCGAGCCAGGCGCGGCGATCGACTCTAAAGGTGTGGTGGTGATCGGCACGGTGTATCAGGATGTACACAGCATTGGTAAAGACCTTGCTAAAACCCTTCTCGAAAATTACGGTTATCGGGTGATTGATCTGGGTGTGCAGGTGCCTTTGGAAAAATTTATCGAAACGGCGCGCACCGAAAAAGCAGATGCCATTGGCATGAGCGCGCTTCTGGTGCAAACCTCAAATCATATGATTACGGTTGCGCGTATGTTGACCGAGGGTAAATTTCCAATCCCCGTTCTCATTGGTGGAGCACCCGTCAACGACAGGCATGCGGGTTATGTTGCCATGCAGGGGGGTGATGACACATCCGCTATTCTTGACAATGTTTTTTATTGTGACAGCGGCATGGATGGAGTCAACACGATGGGGCTCTTAATGGATAAAGAAAAAAGACCTTTGTTGTTAAAGGAAAACCAGCAGGCTCTCCTCATCCAATATCAGAAGGCAAAAGGCATTAAGGAGGAGAAGGACAAGCTGCTGGAAACTCTGCCGAGAAGAAAAGTGAGCTTTCGTCATCATGAAGTGCCGGCTGAAGGATATGGGATAAAAAAGGTAGAGTTTAAATTGCATAAACTGTCTTTGGACAGGAAAAGTTTATATTCTTTGAATTGGAAGTTTGGAAAGAAATCGAGTTGGATTCAAAAGGGAATTACCGTCGAGCAGTTGCAGAGGTTGGAAAAAGAGTGGGTAGAAAAGGCCGAGCAAAACTGTTGGATCATTCCAAAGGCTCGCTTCGGGCTTTTCCCGGCGCAGGCGGATGGCGATCAAGTGATTTTTTATGAGTCTGAAAAAAAAGAAAAAGAGTTGGGTCGGTTTGATTTTGACTTGTGTATTGGCAAGGGGAGGAAGGATAAGTTTTCTATTGGTCAATATTTTCATTCTGTCGAATCCGGTCAGTTGGATGCGATTGGTTTGCAAATAACTACTGCGGGTGTTGGGGTAGAGGCGGGAATCCAATCGTTTAAAGAGCAAAATGACAGTGAATCTGCTTTATACTTGCAAGGTTTGAGTGACAGAGTGGCTGAGGATATGGCGGAATATATCCATCAACTGCTACGAACGAGGGCAGGTTACAAAAAAGAGAATCGTGGGCAAAGGTACAGTCCAGGTTACCCCGCCTTGACAAAGCTGAAAGGCAATTCCATTATATGGGATGCCCTTGGAGCAGAAGATTTAGGAGTGACATTGACGGATGCCGATGAGTTTTATCCACCGAGCACCACTGCAGCTGTCATTTGCTTTCATAAGGATGCCAGTTATAGTTGATAAGCTTGATATTCTGTCTCCTAAGGCTAATTTTGGGAAAAAAGAGTTTGTCTTCAGTAAAGATAAAGATTTGCCGATAAAAAGGGTGTAAAAGGCCAAATAAACGGGTTTTGTGAGACCATTTGGGCCGGAATAATCCCTTTGTTATTGGTGGTTTATGTGTTCTATTCAGGTTTTAAATAAAACCTTTATATAATGGATATCATTTGTTACCATGATATCGACGTAAACCAGAATTAATACAGGATGTTGCTCCACAATTAGCAGTTGAATGTGGGCCTCTTTCACATTATAAATCCGCTTTTTTTTAAGGACGTTGAATCATGTTTAAGCGATTCACTGAGAGAGCGCGTAGAGTTATCATCCTCGCTCGCGAGGAAGCAGAACTCTACCGCCATGAATATTTAGGTACAGAGCACATTTTACAAGGCGTTATCAAGGACGGTGGCGGCATAGCTGTGGCCATTGTGCAAAAAAGCGGAGTAGATCTGACCCAGCTTAAAAAAGAACTGGAGAAGAGCTTGCCTCGAAGTTCAAATTCTCTGATCATTGGCGACATTCCATTTACCTCGCGAGCCAAAAAAGTATTGGAGTTCGCAGTGGAAGAAGCGCGTTCACTCAATCATAATTATATTGGCACGGAGCATCTGCTTTTAGGTCTTTTGAAAGAGAAAGAAGGCGTTGCTTGTCGAGTGCTCAACAGTTTTGGAATGTTCTTTGATGATGTTCGTGAAAAAATTGTTGAAATGTTCAAAGAGCCTACCGAAGCTAACCGTGAAGTTGGTAAAACCCCGACTTTGGATGAATTCAGTCGCGACCTAACCAAGATGGCGTTGGATGGTAAGCTAGACCCCATTGTCGGGCGAGCTAAAGAAATTGAACGTGTGATCCAAATACTAAGCCGTCGCACCAAGAACAACCCTGTTTTGATTGGTGAGCCGGGTGTTGGAAAAACTGCGATCGTTGAAGGTTTGGCTCAGTTGATTGTTGAGCGTGAAGTGCCTGATACCCTTTTTGACAAGCGAGTGGTTTCTCTTGATTTGGGTTCGCTGATTGCTGGAACTAAATACCGAGGTCAGTTTGAAGCACGTCTAAAAGGTATTATGAAAGAAATCATGGCGAATGAAAGTGTCATTCTTTTTGTGGATGAGTTGCACACTCTGGTAGGTGCAGGTGCTGCAGAAGGTTCTGTAGATGCATCTAATATGCTGAAGCCAGCTCTTTCCCGAGGTGAAATTCAGTGCATCGGGGCGACCACGCTCGAAGAATATCGAAAGTACATTGAAAAAAATGGCGCGCTTGAAAGACGCTTTCAACCCATCATTGTGAATCCGCCGACGGTGGATGAGACCATTGAAATTATCAAGGGACTGAAGGTTCCTTATGAGCTTCATCATAGAGCCAAAATTTCAGATGAAGCTATTGTTACATCTGTCCGTTTTGCAGAGCGCTATATTACAGACCGCTTTTTGCCTGATAAAGCTATTGATGTTATCGATGAAGCAGGTTCTAGAGTGCGTTTGCGAGAGACAACTCAATCTCCAGATATGAAGAAAATTCAAAAGGAGATGGACTTGGTTGTTCGCGATAAGAAAGTTTGTATCGAAAATCAGGAGTTTGAAAAGGCTGTCGAATTGCGTGACAAAGAAGAGGCGCTGATTGAAAAACTGGAAGCCGTAAAAGAAGAATGGGACAAGCAACGCGACACCAGTGAGCCGGAGATTACAGAAGACGATATCGCCGATGTTGTTTCAAGTATGACAGGAATTCCTCTTTCTCGGATTGAAGAAAAAGAAAGTATTCGCTTGATGAATATGGAAGAGGAGTTGGCCAGTAAAGTTATAGGTCAGAACGAGGCAATAAAAGTTCTCACCAAAGCCATTCGCCGTTCCAGGTCTGGGTTAAAAGATATGAAACGGCCAATTGGCAGCTTCCTTTTTCTTGGTCCGACAGGTGTAGGAAAAACCGAATTGGCTAATGTTCTGGCAGAATTCATGTTTGGAGACAGGGATTCCCTGATTCGCCTGGATATGTCGGAATACATGGAGAAATTCAATGTGTCTCGTTTGACTGGTGCGCCTCCAGGTTATGTTGGTTATGAAGAAGGCGGTCAGCTAACAGAAAAAGTTCGTCGCAAACCTTACTCGGTAATTCTTTTTGATGAAATTGAAAAAGCGAATCAGGATATCTACCATCTTTTATTACAAATTATGGACGATGGTCGTTTAACAGATAGTTATGGTCGCGTTGTGGATTTCAAGAATACCGTTATCATTCTGACATCTAACATCAGTTCAAGGATGCTGGAAAAAGGTACGAGCCTTGGGTTTCATAAGGATGACGATGAGTTGAGCTACGATAAAATGCAGAAGGAATTGAAGCAAGATCTGAAAAAGACATTTAATCCAGAATTTCTAAACCGGTTGAGTGAAACAGTAGTTTTCCGGCCTTTGGAGTTGGAGAATATTGTCAGTATCTTGGATGTTCAACTGCAAATTCTGAATGAGCAGCTTATTCAGCAGGGGCTCACCTTGGATGTGTCGGATGGCGCCAAGCGTTGGATCGCCGAAAAAGGGTTTGATGCCACATTTGGGGCTCGACCTTTGAAGCGTGCGATTCAAAAACACCTTGAAGATGTCTTGTCTGATGAAATGCTAAAAGGCCGTTTCAAGAATGGCGGTCTGATCGAGGTAAGCCTGCAGGATGATAGTCTGGTGTTTGTAGAAAAAACAGATGCTGTGAATGTTGGATGAAAAATAATTTTTTCGCGTAAAAAAGCGCCAATGAAGAAAGACAGATAAAGTATTAAGTTTCAGAGGGTTACTCCGATGAGGCTTGATACTTTTTTTTGGCTTAAACTTGGGATGTGAATTTATCTCTATAACTCGTAAAATTTCAAATAGTTCTGGTGGAATGGCAAAATTTTTTAACACATTTTTAGCTGTCTTGGTGGCTATTATTTTCCTGTGCCCTCCCCTTTTATCTGCGCAGCAAGGTGAAGTTATTGAGTCTGTAAAAATTGTGGGTAATAAAAGGATTGATGAATCGACCATCCTTTATTACATCAAATCGAAGCCAGGCACAGTCCTCTCCAAATTACAAATCCGCAAAGATATCGAGCAGATCTTCAGTCTCGGTCAGTTTAAGGATATCCAGGTGGATACCCAAAACGGCCTTGAAGGTCTTGAGTTGCAGTTTCTTGTTGAAGAAATTCCTTCAATAGGGGACGTCGAAATTTTGGGGAACTCAAAACTGGAAACCAATGATATCCGTGAAAAAATCGGTTTGCGGCGAGGCGCAACTTTTAATGAGCATCTTGTTAAAGAGAGCAAAAAAGAAATTCTGAAAGCATATGAAGAGAAGGGTTACTTCTTTGCTGAAACACGTATTGTTACAAAAAAGAATCCCGATAACCTTGTTGATGTAGTGATACGAATTCGTGAGGGGGAAAAGGTAAAAATAGAAAAGATTCGATTCTCTGGAAACAAGGCTTTCAAAGACAAGAAGCTTGCTGAGCAAATGGAAACGAAAGCAAGAACCTGGTTTTCCTTTATTGACGATTCGGGAGTTTACCAAAAAGATATTCTAAAACTGGATATGTTTAGAATTGAAGGATTCTACCAGGATAACGGCTATTTAAGAATTAAGGTTCTAGAACCCAGAATTGATATCAATAAAAAAGCTCGTCAAATTCATATCATTATCCCCGTAGAAGAAGGCCCGCAATTCCGTATTAAATCCTTGAAGGTAAAAGGGGATGACACCATTCCCCATGATGCAATTTTAAAAAGCATTTTAACGAAAAAAGGCGATATCTATAACGTATCGCAACTCCGTCAGGACATTATAACGGTTGGAGATTTGTTTTCAGAAAAGGGGTTTGCTTATGCAGACGTCAACCCGGTAACGAAAATTGATGATAAAACCCGCGTAGTTGAACTGTCTATAGATGTAGATAAGGGGAAAAAGGTTTATGTTGGGAATATCAATATGCTGGGGAATATCAAAACCAGAGATAATGTGATCCGACGGGAGTTTAGATTAAAAGAGGGTGAAGTATTCGATGGTACCAAGCTAAAACGAAGTAAGCAAAGAATCAACAATCTGAATTACTTTGAAGATGTGAAGATTGACACCCAAAGAGGAGAAAACCCGGAACTGATAGATATTCTCACTACTGTGACAGAAAAACCCACTGGATCATTTACCATTGGTGCTGGTTTCAGTTCGGTTGAGAATCTTATTTTCACCACCTCAATTGCTCAGGATAATCTATTTGGGAATGGGCATCGAGTCAACCTTACCGCGTCATTATCTTCTATCAGGACAGATTTCAATATCAGTTTTACGGAGCCACGCTTGTTCGATTCGGAAATATCTGCAGGAATTGATGCTTTTAATCAAGACCAGGATTTTTTGAGTTTTGATGCGAAAACATCGGGGGCGGGATTTCGGCTTGGAAAAAATATCACAGAATATGAATCTTTAAGCCTAGGGTATAGGTTCGAGAACGTTGAAGTCACAGGCGTTTCCGTAGCAGATACATCTGAATTTCTTAAGAATGAAACTCGCACCACCAGTCGCATTTCGCCCACTTATGTTTATGATAGTAGGGACAACTTTTTAAACCCTTCCAAGGGGTGGAGGCATGTGGTAGGATTTGAATTTGCGGGCCTAGGGGGCGCAAAATTTACTCGCTCGAGTTATGAGATCACCTATTATCACCCTCTTGTGGGTAAATTGGTGGGTGCCGCACATGCGAGAGTTAATTTTGCAGAAGGTTATGGCGGCGAGACGCTACCCTCTTTTGAAAGGTATTTTATGGGTGGGCCTACCTCACTGAGAGGTTTCACCATTCAAGACATAGGGCCAAAAGACACTGATGGCGACCCGCTCGGTGGAAGCAAAGCATTGCTCCTTAATTTAGAAACGCAATATCCCTTCACCAAGTCGTTACGGGGGTTTTTGTTCTATGACAGAGGTAATGTTTATGGCTCAGGGCCTGACATAAGTTTAACTTCGAAAGATTTTGATTTGGCTGAAATGAGAAATAGTGTAGGTGCTGGAATTCGTTTTATCAGTCCCTTTGGTCCTCTTGGTTTTGCTTATGGCGTTAAGCTTGATCGAAAATCGGGTGAAAGTACAGGCGAGTTTCATTTTTCCGCAGGCAGTGCATTCTAATTTAAACCACATGTAAGGATTTGTATTATGCAGGTATTTTTTTCAAAAGTAGTTTGTTGTTCAGTGTTTTTAATCGGATTGTTATTTTTGGGGCCCATGACAACAACCTCATTTGCAGCAGAGGGTAGGGTTGGGTTCGTGGATATTCAAAAAGCGGTCATCAGCACAAAAGAGTGGAAAAGAAGCTTCGAGGATTTTAAGAAAGATTTTGCGAAAGAGAAGAAAAAGATAAAATCTAGGGAAGATAGAATTAAAAAAATGCTGGCAGATTTAAACAAGCAAAGCTTTGTGCTTGATCCTGAATTGAAAAAAAAGAAGGAAGATAAGTTTCGCAAAGAAAAAGTAGCTTTTGAAAGATATGTGCAGGATCGAAATGAAGAATTTGGTAAAAGCGAAAAGGAAATGACACAAAAAATTCTTCTTAAAATGATGAAGGTTATTAAGAAAATTGGTAAAGATAAAAAATATACAATGATTCTTGAGCAGAAAGTTGTTCTCTACCATGATGAGGGTAATGACCTGACTAGTTTGGCAACAAAGATCTACGATAGAAGTAATAAGTAATAACTCCACCCCAACTTTTGCTGCGGTATTTGTCGGACGCATTTAATCTCGAAAAATTTACTGTATTGACTAATTCAATTTAAGAGCTGATTTTCTTATGATGGATATAAATGAAATTAAAAAAATCATCCCTCATCGGTATCCGTTTCTTCTTGTAGATCGAATCATAGAATGTGATTTTGATTCTCGCATTGTGGGGATAAAAAATGTGACCGCGGATGAGCCTTTTTTTCAAGGTCATTTCCCTGAGTTTCCGGTGATGCCGGGGGTTCTCATCATTGAGGCCTTGGCACAGACAGCTTGTATTCTAGGGTTGAAGATTCTTAAGCTCGAGGGACAGGGCTCAGTATTTTTTACGGGGATTGATGGAGCGAAGTTCCGGAAGCCGGTGGTTCCGGGAGACCAGTTGCGTCTGGAGTTGACTAAAATAAAACAACGTAAATCTATTTTTCGATTCGAAGGAAAAGCTTTTGTTGATGATAAGTTGGCAACCGAGTGCACTATACAAGCCATGATGGGTAACGAATGAACTGAATGATTATATTTTTATTAGATCTCTCAGACGCTTAACCCAATTTGAAACCTGATTACCCTTTTTAAACCTTGACCATTCACTCCAATTCGATCATTGACCCAGACGCAAAACTGGGAGAAGGTGTTTCGGTTGGGCCATTTTCGATTATTGGTCCAAATGTGAAAATAGGTCCGGGAACGGCTATTAGTTCTCATGTCTTAATTGAAGCCAACACGGTAATCGGAGAAGGTTGTAAAATTTTTCACGGCGCGTCTATAGGTGGCGAACCGCAAATCATGGGATTTGAAGATGTCCCTTCCTCCGTGGAAATTGGTGATGGAACGGTCATACGCGAGTATGCGACCATTCACCGCTCGGGTTATAAGGACGGCGTTACGCGGGTTGGGAAAAATTGTCTGCTCATGGCATATTCTCATTTGGGTCATGACTGTGAACTTGGCGATCAGGTGATCGTGGTAAATGGCACGGGTTTGTCGGGGCATGTCATCGTCGAAAACCAAGCTTTCATTTCCGGTCTGGTAGGAATACATCAATTTGTTCGAATTGGTAGAAACTCCATGATAGGCGGAATGGCCGGAGTGAATCAAGATGTTTTGCCTTTTTCAATGGTCGAGGGAACGCCTGCTCGTTTGTTGAGTGTCAATGCGGTAGGTTTAAAGCGAGCAAACTTTAAACCGAATGTGAGAGCTGCGATAAAAAAGGCTTTAAAAATAATTTCTCAGCCCGATTTGAATACCAGTCAATCATTAGAAAAAATAAAATCGGAAGTTGAAATGCATGAAGAGATTAATCATTTGTTGAGTTTTATTAAAAACTCCACTAGAGGAGTGACAAAGTAGTGAGTAAGGTTAAAGTTGGTGTGGTTGGGGTAGGAAGAATGGGTACATATCATGTGGGTATTCTTGCAGAGTTACCTGACGTGGAACTTGCTGCAGTAGTAGATACAGAACCAAAAAATCTACAAGTAATCGAGAAAAATTATGGAACACCAGGTTTCAACAACCATCAGGACCTTTATGGCAAGGTTGAGGTTGCTGTGGTGGCTGTTCCAACAGGATTGCATTACCCGATAACAAAAGATTTGTTGAGTGCCGGCATTCATGTATTGCTTGAAAAGCCTTGTGCAAACGACCTTGATCAGGCGCGTGAGCTTTTTCAAATTGCCGAGGACAAAGGTCTGACTTTGCATATTGGCCATGTAGAACGTTTCAATGGAGCGGTTCAGGAACTGCATAAAATTGTTGATTCGCCTATTTTTGTAGAGTGCAAGCGCATGGGACCTTTTACAGATCGTATTAAAGATGATGGGGTGGTGCTCGATATAATGATCCACGATATCGATATCATTTTAAATCTCATAAAGTCTAAAGTAGTCAAGACCCATGTGTTGGGCGCATCGGTATTTTCTAAAAAGGATGATTTGGTAAACGCGCAACTTGAATTCGAAAATGGATGTATCGCCAATATTCTTGCCAGCCGGGCTTCGCAAAACCAGATTAGAACTCTCTCAGTCACTCAAAAAGATTCTTATGTTGTCCTGGACTACACCGATCAGGAAATTTATGTGCATAGAAAATCTTCTTCTGAGCATAAGCTGAGCAAAGATTCATTAAGGTATAAGCAGGAATCGTTGGTTGAGCGAATCTTTGTACACAAAGATAATCCTCTGAAGTTGGAACTTAAACATTTTCTAGATTGTGCAACGAATGGCCACCAACGAAAAGTGGCTATTGATAGTGAACTATATTCTTTGGAAATCGCTTTGAAAATTCTTGGTCAGTTTAATAAAAATCATCGAAAATAGTTTTCGCTTATTAGGTCAGCGACGAATCGCCCCAGTTTATAGGTCGATGTCTCTAAAACCCGAGAGCGTCGGCAAGTTTTTTACTTTAGGTTTGTTAATATTTCCTCCCTTACAAGGCAAGGCTAGCTGTCTGGCCTGAATTTTTGAAATGCCATCCCACCCTACAAAAAAAATCGGATTGATTGCGGGTGCCGGAGAGATTCCGATCTACTTCGCCAGAAAAGCCCGGCAGAATGGAACGCGGTTGATAAGCATTGGCTTTTCGGATGAGATACAATCCAGCCTTTCTCCCTATTCAGAAAAATGCTATTCGTTTGGAGTCGGGCAACCCGGTAAAATTCTTAATGCATTGAAGGAAAATAGCGTAGATGAATTGCTGATATTGGGTAAGGTGGATAAGAGTGTTATCTATAAACTTCAATTGCCTGATTTAAAGTTCATTAAGTTTTTAAAAAATATCGTTACCCATGAAGATAAAGTTTTACTTCTAGGGGTGATTGATGAATTAGAAAAGGAAGGCATGCGTGTTCTAAGCCAGAAAGATTTTTTAGCAGAAGTCTATCCCGAGTCTGGTGTGTTGACCCGTCGAAGACCTTCTCAAAAAGAATTGGAGGATATTGAATTCGGATTGCCCATTGCGCGAAAACTGGCAGATATGGAAATAGGTCAAACTCTGATAGTTAAAAATAAAACGGTTATCGCCGTTGAAGCGTTTGAAGGAACAGACAAGGCCATTCAACGTGGGTGTGAATTGGCCAAGGGAGGTTGCGTGGTGATAAAGGTCAGCAGGACGAATCAAGACTATCGCTATGATAGCCCTGGTATTGGCCCACAAACCATAAAAACTCTTGTAGAAGGCGGTGCCTCGGTTTTAGCTTTAGAGGCGGAACGAGTGATGGTGGTGGAGCAGGAAAAAGTTGTTAAAATGGCTGATGAATCCAAGCTTGCAGTGACATGTATTTAGGATGGTGGACTCTAACCTGGAAGGAGTGAGGAAAATGAATATTGTCGAACCTCATTTCTTGATAGTTGCGGGTGAAGCCTCTGGTGATTTGCATGGGGCAAAGCTTGTTCAATCTTTATTAGAAATTTATCCCAAAGCCCGGTTTACCGGAATGGGGGGTACCCGCATGCGCGCTGCTGGCGTCGATACTCTGTTTGGTATTGAGCGTATGGGAGCGGTAGGCTTGGTAGAAGTTCTTGCCGATTTTGGTCATTATTTTGGTGTCTATCGAGCCTTGATGAAAGAAATTGCATCGCGTAAATACACCGCAGTTATACTGATCGACTACCCTACCTTGAATCTCAGGCTCGCAAAGCAGGGCCGAAGACATGATTGTCCCGTTTATTATTTTATCAGTCCGCAAGTATGGGCATGGAGAAAGGGCCGGATAAAGGACATTCGCAAATCGGTGCATAAGATGTTTGTTATTCTTCCTTTTGAGGAAGAGATGTACCGCGAAGCAGGTGTTGATGCAGAGTTTTTGGGCCATCCCTTTATTGAGATGGTGCACCCGACTCGTTCCCGTGAAGAAAGCCAGGAAAAATTCTCTCTGAATTCAGACATAAAAACGGTTGGGCTTCTTCCCGGAAGCCGGATGAATGAAGTCACTTCTTTGTTGGATGAAATGTTGCGGGCCGCAGAGAAAATAAAAAAGGAGTTAGGCTCTTGCCAATTCTTGCTTCCCGTTGCTGAATCGATTGATACTGATTTGATTCGACAGAAGTTGGGTTCTAATCCACTCGATATAAAAATAGTTCAAGGCGAAACCTATGACGTAATGAACACTTGCGATACTCTGATAATTGCATCGGGTTCGGCGACTCTTGAAGCGGGAATCATAGGTTGTCCCATGGTGATTGTTTACAAACTGAGTCCAGTGACCTATTGGTTGGCCCTCATGCTCATAAATACTCCTTACTATGGATTGGTCAATATTGTAGCAGGTGAAGGCGTTGCTCCAGAATTGATTCAGAGTAAGGCAAACGCAGATAATATTGCAGCTGAAATTTTGAAGTTTTTAAATAATCCTGCTTACAGCCAGGAGGTACGAGACAGGTTGTTGCTGGTTCGCAAAAACCTGGGTAGTCCAGGAGTGATGAAGGCTGTTGCGTCAAGCATGGCCGATTCATTATCAAAAATAATCCCACATGAAAAAATTTCTCTTTAATTATGTAATCCCCTATCTTCTATATGGAGTGGTTTATCTGTGGTGCGCGACACTTCGCATGAAGAATCTGAATAGCGAGGCGGAAGATCAAATCAAGAGTTTGACCGGACCTTATATTCTAACTTTGTGGCATGGAAGAATTTTTTATCTATTCTATTATCTAAGAAATCGTCCCGACTATTTTTTATTGATCAGTCCCAGTGCAGATGGAGATCTGTTGGCAAAACTTGCACGTTTGATGGGATATTCAGTGATTCGCGGGTCTACCTTCAAAAAGGCGGTGCCTGCGGCCCGGTCCCTGATTCGCGTTTTGCGGGACGGTCAACGGATCATCATCATCGCAGATGGTTCCCGTGGCCCGCGTTGTGTTGCTCAGTCTGGTTCGGTGCAACTAGCAGGTATTACCAGATTGCCTTTGTTTCCAATGACTTTTTCCGCAAAGAACAAGGTAGCTTTGAACACTTGGGACAAATTTATTCTGCCTCTTCCTTTCACCCGTTGCAGCATCAATTTTGGTTCTCCTATTTACCTTGATTCGCGTTCTTCAGAAGAATTGGTTGAAGAAAAACGGATTGAGCTCGAAACGCAGTTAAACCAGCTTTCCTCAAAATGTGACAATGCCTAAAAACGCTTAAAAATTAACCATTTTTTTGAGTATTTTGTCTCAAAATTAGGCAGGGGTTCAGGTTTGAATTTAATAGGGGGGTATGGTATAGTTTCTGCGCTTCTTAAACTCCTTTAAATGCATAGGTTTTTGATCAGATACCCATGAGTGTGTCGACTCCAAGGGTTGGCATGGAAATTGTATTCTGTAGGGTAAACGGTGTTTTTAAAGGGGTTTAATTAAGCGAATCAATCAGGTGTCAGTATGCAAACCTGTTGGTAAAGGCGTCACCAAGCCCTGATCTATCTGAACAAATTGTCTAGAGGTTACTTATGAAAAAGGTTGAGGCGATTATTAAGCCTTTCAAGCTGGATGAGGTTAAAGACAAGCTTAACGAAATCGGCATAAAGGGCATAACTGTCAGCGAAGTGAAAGGTTTTGGTCGGCAAAAGGGTCACACCGAATTATACCGGGGGGCAGAATATGTTGTAGATTTTCTTCCAAAGATAAAAATGGAGATCATTGTCAGTGATACCCAGGTGGAAGATGTAATCAACACCATTATGCAAGCCGCGCAGACCGGTAGAATTGGTGATGGAAAGATTTTTGTAATTGACCTTCAGGACACTGTTCGCATTCGTACGGGAGAACGGGGGGAAGACGCTGTTTAGCTGTAGCTTGTGATACTCCCAAAGTGGATTTATTTTAGTTCAGCAGTCGCTATGCGAAGCTGAGCTTTTGCGTTTTATTTTAGTGAACTTATTTTAATTAATTTTTGCAGGAGAAATGTTAATGACCCCCAAAGAGGCGGTAGATTACGCTAAAAAAAATAATGCTCGAGTCATCGATTTGAAATTTATGGATCTGTTGGGTTCGTGGCAGCATTTTTCTGTTCCCACCAGTGAATTAGAAGAAGGTTTGTTTGAAGAAGGGCTGGGTTTCGATGGCTCAAGTATCCGTGGTTGGCAGGCTATCAACAACAGTGACATGCTGGTTATTCCAGATCCAGCTACAACGGCTATGGATCCTTTTATGAAGCATCCAACGGTTAGTATGATTTGTAATATTGTTGACCCAATCACCAAGGAAAAATACAGCCGAGATCCGCGAAACATAGCGCAAAAAGCCGAATCCTATCTTAAATCTACTGGAATTGGCGATACCGCGTATTTTGGTCCTGAAGCTGAGTTCTTCATCTTCGATAATATTCAGTACGACTCATCGACTAACGAATCGTTTTATTCTATTGATTCAGAAGAGGGAACCTGGAATACAGGTAGTGATGAAGGCCCGAATCTCGGTCACAAACCGCGCCATAAAGAAGGTTATTTTCCAGTGGCTCCGTCCGACACACTTCAGGACATTCGATCTGAAATGATGTTGACGATGGAACAGGTGGGGATGGCTATGGAATGTCATCACCATGAAGTGGCAACAGGAGGCCAATGTGAATTGGCGATGCGTTTTACATCTCTCGTCGACTGTGGCGATAAGCTGATGTGGTACAAATACATTGTTAAAAATATTGCCAAGGCACACGGTAAAACGGCAACGTTTATGCCAAAACCCATGTATGGTGATAAC
>JAJDBA010000151.1 GCA_029261675.1 Nitrospinaceae bacterium | reverse complement strand
TATTTTGTCCATGGCCCGCTCCAGTCATCCTGACAGGGCTGGATCCCAGTTCTTTATTGTCGTCAAAGACGCCAATTTTCTGGACGGGAAATACACTGTTTTTGGACAGGTCATAAGTGGAATGGAAGTGGTTGATAAAATTGTTGCCGCACCGCGTGATGGACGAGACAACCCGCACACACGCATTGAGATGTTGAAAGTCACGATCGAAAATCGCTGAGTATTTTTAAATTAACTCAGTCTACTAACAAATCCACCGACTTGAGTCGGCTTCTATTAAGAAAGTAGGTAATATGTCAAATGTAACGGCAGTGATTGAAACAACGTACGGTGATATAGAAATCGAACTTTTCTCTGATATCGCTCCAGGCCATGCAAAAAACTTTACCGACCTTGCGCAGAAAGGGTTCTATGACGGAACCATTTTTCATCGGGTGATTCCTGGATTCATGATTCAGGGTGGCGATCCAAACTCTAAAAGTGAAGACCGCTCAAGTCATGGAACAGGTGGTCCGGGCTATACGATTAACGCGGAGTTCAATGATACGCCGCATGATCGTGGTATTCTTTCCATGGCACGTTCGCAAGACCCAAACAGTGCAGGCTCTCAATTTTTTATTGTGGTGAAAGACGCTCATTTTCTTGATGGCCAATACACAGCATTTGGTAAAGTGATCAGTGGAATGGATGTAGCCGATAAGATCGTTAATTCTCCACGTGATGCCGCGGATAATCCGAACGATCGAATAGAAATGAAATCCGTAAAAATTGTCAGTAAATAATATTTTGATTCCTCTTTTGATTCAGGAAATAGAATGGAAAATGAATATAAAGTAAATGTTTATGAGATCATGGGAACCTCGACTCCGGCAGGTAGAACGTCGGAGTCTGGGGAACCCTCAGGGGAAACGATACGGAATATCATATTAGAAAACTGGGAAGCCCACGAAAAGGTTTCGATCTATTTCGAAGGTGTGATGCAAATGACCCGACCTTTTGTTGATGAGGCATTTGCCAAATTGCTTGAGTCTTATTCCTTAGATGAGTTCAATCAGAAACTGCATTTCCCAGATGCCAACGATCGCCTCGTAAAAAGTTTAAACGATGCTGTCAAATTGCGGCTGAAGATTATCAAAATGCATAAGGAACGCGAAGAGGAAGGTTTAGAGTAGTAAAATCTATTTCAACGCGGTTTTAGCTACATCTTCTATAAAAGGGTTTAGAAAGACTGGAATTGCCTCGGCATTCTGAACTGTGTAGACACGGTTGTGTGAGGTGACGGGTTCATCTACTATTATGGCTCTTGCGTTTTCTAATTCCTTGATGGCTTTTTTGTTCCCAGGCTCTGTCGTGACTTCCAGATTTTGAAGCAGTTCTGCTTTTCCCAGGCAGGGCACGGCGCTTCCGATGGCGGCGACTACCATTTTTGATCGGTGACGGTCATTGAGAACAAGTCGTACTAACTCGTCTTTCCATAAGTAGGACCTTGCACCATTTCCGCCAATTACGACGACTCCGTGGAAAACTCCCTTAATTTGCCGCACTCCTTTGGCTGCGGAAACATAACTGTCCCCGGTGATGCCTTCAATGGCATCAACGATCAATACATCAGGGCTGATGCGACCGCCTTTCATACCAACGGCTTCTTTCAGTTTGTTGGATGCGACTAGAACATTGGCTCCCTCCGATTTCATAGATTCAACAACTGGATCGAGTTCGCTCTCCATATAATAATCTTTGGGGATGATGATCAGTACGTTTTTTCCTGCAAGCCGCTCCATATTTTAATGCCCTTCAAAATTAAAGCCTGAGTTTTTATTTTGGTTTCCAGTCTTGGAGTCTAGCATAAAGCGGTAAAGGAGAAACCCGTTTTTTGCGGAGAGTTGTTCGCCGTGCAGGTTCAGAAAGTTTTTAAATATTGCTCTTTCACCCATTGTCAGAGCAGAATCTTTTCCAAAAACATAATCAAAGTTGAAAAGAACATGCGTGATTCCGCGAATCTTCAGCCGATTTAAGATGTCTGCAGCATAAACACCTTTGTCGATGATGTCGGTCAAAGTATAGGCTTCATTAAATGTATCGCTAAAAAAGGGTCGATCCATGAGATACCCAAAGTTTCTCATATAAACCAGTAAAACCTGGTCTTTTTCCGCCAACATTTCGTTCGCATCTTGATAGGAAGGGTAAGCCCTGATTTGCCGGGTTAAAAACTGTTCTCGGGATTCCTTTTTCAAAATGTAGGAAAGGGGATTGATCCGAAACCATTCTTTCATTATTAAGGAAGTGTTAAATAAAATACCCAGTGCCAGAATGGTTGTGAAAAATAGTTTTTCCTTTTTTCCAATTTTGTTTTTTTGAAAAAGCTGTGCCAGCCCACTGACCAGGAGAACCGAAAGGAATGCAAAGGCAGGTGCAAGAAAACGTATTTGCTGCGTTTGCATAAACCAGAATATCAGAAGCACGGAAGACACAATAATTGCAGGAATAGTTTTACGACTCAATCCTAGAAGCGCGGGTAAAAGTAATAAATAAAGAATTCCGATTTTGCCATCGAATTTAAGAGAATTCTGTTCGCTGAAAAAGGTTAGATTGATGGGTAGAGAAAAGAAATCGAAAATGCCGTGACCCATTCCAAAAGACGAAAAATATTGAAATTGCAATTGCGAACGAGCCACATCCCAATTGATTCCGTTTTCTCCGCCGAAAAAACTCATGAAAAAGGGTGCCAGGGGATTGCTCGTAAAAAAATAGTTTCTTGCTAGCCAGGGAGAAAGCATTAGCAAAGATCCCAGTACCAGCATCAGGCATTGGCGGACGGTCTGACTCGTGTTTTTATGATTGCGACCATGAATAGCGAGTCCTAAAAATGCTAAAGGTAGAATGATTGCAGTCGTAAGTTTGGTTGCCACTGCGGCACCAGCAAACAGAGTCATTAAAAAGAACCAGGACGGTTGTTTTCGCGTGCATCCGTTTTCCCACGAATAAAAAGCCAGGAAAATATAGGCCGCTGCTTGCAGGTCGATATAGGCCGAAGAAGCCACATTGAAAAAAGTGGGCGTTGAAATGAAAATCAGCGGGGTCAGCCACGCATAACTTTCACCAACCTTTTCCTTCGAGTATTGCCAGAGAGCGAACAAAAGCAGAAATACAATTCCTAATCCGGTGAGTTGTGCCAGAGAATCGGAACCCAGCGCCAAAGCAAAAAGGTAAAGCATTTCTATTTGCTGAGGGAAAAAGGAATAGATGTTGTTGGGCAGGTTGACCAAACCTCCCGCTTGTAGGAAAGCTTTTGGCACGGCCAGATGATAGACTAAAGCGTCGGTTGCAAACGCAGGAGCCAGGGCCAGACCTATAGAAAGAAGAACGAGGAGCCCGAGAAACGACTGCGCCATATTTTTTAATCCATCCGTGGATTGCTGGCTACTGAAAATATTAATGGCTTGCTTCAGGTGTCGTAAATTTTTCCAGCCTACGAGAAAAAAAACACCGAGGATAACCCCGCAGATCGCAGAGCTTATGCCGCCAGAAAAAACCAAGGCCGTCATAATGGCTGAGATTAGAACGGAGCCTAGCGCGGTGGAAAACAAAAATGCTTCGCCGGGTCCGGAGAATATTAGTTTTTTTGTGAGTATCTGGCCGGAATTATGGAAAGCCAGAATAATTAGGAGAAAAAATGCGAAATCCATCAGAGGGAATTCAAAAATGCAGTTCTAAGAGGAGTTGGCCAGTCGTTCAAAAGAGACGGAGCGAAGTGACCAACAGGTATTAACTCACTACCCCGCTGGTTTCGTTGTTTGTAAATAAAGAAAACTCTTCACTGGCTTCCTTATAATCATCGAACCATGCGGCATCGGGATTTCTATAGAATGCCAAAAAGCGAGCGTTATCTTCCTCACTTGCGGCACGTGCATATTTAAAGAAAATTTGATCTTCAGTCATTCCTACGACTTCTATCTTCCCCGACTCATGGGACATGACAAGGCGAGCTCTTTTAGCAAGGCCGGAACAACGTATTCGGGCCTTCTCAAAAATTTCATAACCCTTTTCAATGGGAATGGAATAGGTCTCATTGCCGAGAGTCGGGCGACACAAAAATACATAATAGGGTGGAACACCTATGAAAGAAAGTTTGGAGAATAGTTCAGCCAGCACATCGGGGTCGTCATTGACTCCTTTTACCATAGGTGTCTGGTTGACCAGTGAAACTCCCGCATCCATCAAAGCGTTGAGTCCATCAACCGCTTGTGGCGTAAGCTCCCGAGGGTGATTGAAATGCGCCATGACATAAATTTTCTTTTCGCTGGTGCTGTATTTGCGGAACATTTCAAGTAAAGACGGATCGTTTAAAATCCGAAACGGATTAAAGGCCGGGACCTTGGTGCCTATGCGAATGATCTTTACATGATCAATTTCGCGGAGCTGTTTGATAATCGGTTCCAGTTTGCTGGTGGAAAGGATCAGAGGATCTCCGCCCGTTAGCAAAACATTGTTGATTTCCTTGGTATTTTTTATGTACTCCAGGCCTTCGCTAATATCTTTGGTGACTTCATCATTCTCGTTCATAAACAGCCGTTTACGAAAACAGAAGCGACAATAGGCAGCACAGACCTCATTGACCAGCAATAATGCAGTCGAGGTGTATTTATGTTCTAAGCCGTGGACTTTTGTGTATTTTTCTTCATTGGAAGCATCGAGCTGACCCCATTCATTCAACTCTTCGACATCAGGCATAATAATGCGCTTAATCGGGTCGTTGGGGTCGTCCCAATCGATCAGGGACTGGTAGTAGTCATTGGTGCGGAAAACAAACTTATCATTTACTTTTTGCATATCCTCACGTTCTGAGTCGGTCAATTGAGGAATCTGCTCAAGTTTCGTTAGATATTTGATTTTTTTAAACTTTGAACTGAGGTGTTTGAGTAAAGCGTTCATCTAGCCACCTCCCTATAAAATAGTTAACATTTTGTTTTTCATTGATTTTTCTTCCCACAAGCACTCAAACAAGCAAAACAAATCCCCTTCCTCAAATATAGAGAAAAAAAGAACATTAAATGGAGGGGATTATAAGTACAGGGCTGATTAATGTTTGCCCTGTAGAATGTGGGTTTAAATCTTATACTTAAAGCATACTTGATTCGACAGTACCTCGCAAGGAAAATTGCCTGTAACCCTATGGAATCAGACTCAATAAAAAAGCACAAATGATTGAAAAAATTTGCGATAAGCTGATATTTTGTTGAGTCGATATATTGTGAAAAATATTGGAAAAGGCCTGATGAATTTTCTGAGAATGTTTTTCAATTGCCTCAAGTTTTTTGTAGAAATCTTCCCTCTGATTTTCCATTTGAAGGGGGGGCTTTTTGTTATGGATTTTTTATTGACAGAAAAAGCGAATGGACTATAATGCGCCATTCCCGTTAAGCATTTGCCCTTAAAGGGGGTGTGGCGATGGGCTGGTTCATTTAGTTTTTTGCAGCCTAGGCTGCAAAAATGCTGTTTAAATAAGTATGCAACAAACCGGTAATTTGGGGTTTTTTAGATAAGCTTTGATCCACTATTTTAAGAGGAGATTATTTAATGAAAAAGGCTTTAATTTTGAGTGTATTGGTAATATTCAGCTTGTTCGCAGTTAGCTCTGCTTTCGCTGGCGGCAAATGTCCACAGCCTCGTAAAACCAAAGCGGCTCCTGGCAGCATTGGTAAAAAAGATATGACAGGCAAGGCGGATGCAGCTAATGGTAAGAAACTTTATATGAAAACCGCAAAGCCAATGGCTTGCAAAATGTGTCATGGTGAAAAAGGTGATGGAGCTGGAAAATTAGGTAAAGCTCTGAAACCGAATCCTCGTAATTTCACATGTGCTGAGACCATGAAAAAGGTTTCTGCTGGTCAGATGTTCCACATCATCAAAAATGGTTCTAAGGGAACAGGTATGGCTGCTCATGGTAAAACTTTGAAAGACAAGCAAATCTGGGATGTTGTCAAATTCATCCGTTCAGAATTTGTAAAATAAGCTAAGGTTTTTTAATTAGGGGTAGGCCGCACTGCGGCTTACCCCTTTTTTTATGCCGTTTTTCTACCCTCGCTCCAATGTATAATGTAATGAAGTTGAATTACTTTCGGAGCTTTCTTTGAATCTTTACCTACATTTTTATTCGTTTAGATTTTTTTGTCTACTCATTACCCTGTTTTTACAGGTAGCCATTTTTCCGCAACCTGTTTTGGCAGATGTTTTGGGTACCTCTAAAAATCCCCTTCGAATGATGTTTGTGCCTTCAGGAGATGCACAAGTCATTGTAAAGGGAGGACAGGAGGTTGGCGACCTGTTGCATAAAGAGACGGGACTGTATTTTAAAACCTCGGTAGCGACCAGCTATGCTGCGGTGATTGAGGCAATGGGTGCAGGTAAAGTTGATATTGGCTGGTTGGCGACTTTCAGTTATGTCCTAGCTAAAGATAAGTATGATGTTGAACTGCTGCTGGTGGTGCAGCGGTTTGGCAGTCCCTTTTACCGAGGGCAGATCATGGTGCGTACTGACAGTGGCATCCATTCCTTAAAAGACTTGAAGGGCAAACGCTTTGCCTTTGTTGATCCGGCTTCTACTTCAGGGCATTTGTATCCGAAAACACTATTACTTTCTAAAGGGTTTGAGCCGAAAACGTTTTTTGGAAAATCCGTATTTGCCGGGTCGCATAACGCGGTGGTTCTTTCTATATATAAAGGGGAGGTCGATGGCGGGGCTGCTTACGATGGTTCTCGTGCTGCTGTTGCGAAATCTTACCCCGACGTGTTTGAAAAGATAAAAGTCATTGCCTATACCAAGGAAATACCCAACGACACGGTATCTGTCCGTAAAAATATTCCTGAAGGTTTGAAAGCAAAGATTAGAGAGGGACTCAAGAAAATATCGAACAGTCCTAAAGGCAGTAAGGTGCTGAAACGGTTGTATGGTATCAGTGGATTGGTGGATTTGGATGGATTGTTCGATCCGGTACGCGAAGCGGGGAGACTATTAAACCTCGATCTGGCCAACCCACAACCCAAATAAAAATGCTAAGAATCGAACAACTTTGTAAAACCTATGACAAGGGTGCCGAAGCCTTGCGAGATGTTTCCTTAGTGATCGAGGCAGGGGAGTTTGTCGTGGTACTGGGGAAAAGTGGATCGGGGAAATCAACGCTGTTGCGTTGTATCAACCGTTTAGTCGAGCCGACCTCAGGCAGAATTTTTCTCAACGATGAAGAAGTTACGGGAGCTTCTTCCAGTCAACTTCGGCAACTGCGTAAGAAAATCGGTATGGTTTTTCAGCAATATAATCTTGTTTCGCGTTGTTCCGTGCAAACCAATGTTCTGGTGGGAAGGTTAGCCAGTGTTTCCACCGCAGCTTCTATTTTAAATATTTTCCCCGAGGCAGATATTGAAAAATCCAGAAAGGTTCTCGATCGATTGGGGATTGGTGAAAAAAAAATGCAGCGCGCGGATAAATTGAGCGGTGGGCAACAACAACGAGTGGGGCTGGCAAGGGCCTTGATGCAAGAACCGCAACTGATTCTTGCCGATGAGCCGGTGTCGAGCCTGGACCCAGGCACCTCCAGACAAATCATGGATTTGCTGGTGGATTTCAATAAACAGGATGGTGTCGCCGTGATTTGCAACCTGCATTTACCGTCTTTGGCAAGGGAATATGGATCGCGTATTATCGCGTTAAATGAAGGTCGAATTGTTTACGATGGTCCAGCTACCGATCTGAGTGAAAAAGAGCTCGGCTCTTTTTACGATTCACAATGACGCTTTGCTGTCGTACAATCTGCTTGAAACTTTTAAGAGAAAGAAACTATGAATCCTGTTGACCCATCAGAAAAACAATTAAGACAATTCGGTTTGATGATGGCCGGGGTATTTTCGTTTTTTGGGGCCGTTTTCTTTTACAAAACCTGGACCATCGCTGCGGCTGTTCTCGGAGTTTTGGTTTTATTTTTTGGTAGCATGGGGATTGCTTCTCCATTGAGTCTTCTTCCCATCCATAAGAAGTGGATGCGGTTTGCCGAGGTGATAGGGAATTTTAACGCCAAAGTTATTTTGAGCCTTACCTATTTTCTGGTGTTCACTGTCATTCGTATGGTGGCTTCGGTATTCAGGGAAGACCCTTTAAGGAGAAAAATGGAGCCCGAAAAAGATTCTTATTGGATCGATTGCGTACCCCGCGATGTGGATCCAAAACGGTATGAAAAGCAATTTTAATGTTAATTTCCCACTAATCTGAAAAGGGTTTTTCGATGGAAAAGATTCATAAAGAAATACTTGGGTTGATGGGGAAAATCGATATTGATTGTCGAGATGAAAATGACACCATTATCATCGATCTTGCCGGACAGTTAGATATCTATAACTCAAATGATCTCAGTCGCCTCATCGATGCTTATATTGAGAGGGGATTCAAAAAATTTATCATTAATCTGGAGAAAGTCACCTACCTCGACAGCTCCACCATTAGTACATTTATACATTGTTTTCAGACACTTAAAGATGAGGGGCGGTTTGTTTTGGCCAATTTACAAGGTGCCCCGAAAGAAGTGTTCGAGCTTGCCAAGCTCCACGATGTTTTCGAAATCTTTCCTGATGTGGCGACTGCTATGAAGGCCAGTTCCTGAAGCCGGCGAGTCGTCCCCTTTTTTCTTTTTCCTCCCTCATTTTTCTGACGAGATTACCCATTTGAATGGTTCCTGAAATGTGTTAGCTTATTGAATATCCTTTGAAAATCGGGGATTTCCAGATTGCTAGTCCGGTTGCAATGGGTGTAGGTTCCTTAAAATATAGGGTAGGCATTTACTGCTGATTCCCAAAAAATTGAGGCCTCAAGTGAAATTACGCATTGTGCTGGTTTGGCTGGTGATCGTGGTGTTTGTTTTGACTGAGGGCCAAGTTTTAGCTTCGGGCCAAAATGAAGACTTAAAAAAACTGGATATTCCCAAAGAACCGGGTTGGAATCACCCATCTTATAGGGGATGGGAGTCGTTGAGTCTTCCCGGTTTGATCGCAACATATTACGATCTCGATTTGGATCGAGAGCTGGATTATATGGTCATTCGCAAAGTGATTCGAAAGGCTTCGGCAGAGGAGACAACGATTGAACAAGCCATCGAAATTGCAAAGTTTGATGATTTAAGCGTATTTTTTTCGCATCCGGTCGTATACTTTACAAACCGAAATCCGCTTTTTTATTGTAAAGGGGTGGACCATAGACGCAATTGCCGTGGTGACATTTGGGTCGATATTGCAGAAGATGGTTTAAACGGCAATGAAGAACTTTATTCTTTATCAACGCCGAGCCTTGGGGTTCGTTAATTATAAGAAGAGTATCTTTTCCTTTTTGGTTCTGATTACTCTGGTTTTTGGGCCGCTTCCTGCCTATTCTCATTCGGAACATGGGGATGTTGGGGATTCTCCCAAAGGTAAAAAAGATCTGCTTCGCATCGGTGCCACCGTTTACAAGCATATGTGCGTGTTTTGTCACGGACAGGATGGTAACGGCGGTGGTGATGCTATGGCCTACCTTTATCCGTGGCCCAGAGATTTCAGAAAAGGCGTGTTCAAATATCGCAGTACGCCTTTTGGCTCATTGCCTCTGGATAAAGATATTTACCGGACGATTATTCGTGGCATACCGGGCACGGCTATGCCAGC
>JAJDBA010000150.1 GCA_029261675.1 Nitrospinaceae bacterium | reverse complement strand
TTTAGCGAAAGATTTAAGTAAGAAGCCTCCCAGTAGCCCTCGTGAAATGCTTGGGGGCTATGTCATTCTACAACGTTGTCTGGACAAATGTCGGTCCTTCCTCGCTGGAATAAATGGCGAGTATAATTATTGGCCTTGTTCTTTATGTGAAGAACTTGAAACTTTTTCGGGAGTGGATCATGAAGAAATGAAAAACTTCATTGGCGACGGTGCCTCCGACACCGAGGTCGCCGAATGGTTTAACAATCATTCAAAAATAAAAAGCGAACTAGATAAAATAAGATGGAATAACCAAATGCGCGATATGCGGCTCAGTGAAATGCCGGATCAGGCCCAAAAGTTCTTGGAATCTTATATTCCAGAAAATGTACCCAAGCATCGCCCTGTATATGTCTGGTTTGATGTTTTTGATCTCGAAGAAGGCAGGTTGTAGCCCTTCCAGGCATACCGAAACACTTTAAATCTTATACTCACTTTCAAGTTCGTGTATTATCCAGATTGGCTGATCGATATACCAAGGAATATAAGAGATGGAAGAAACCAATCACCCCGTTGACTCTCAAGAAAAGGTAGCATCCAACCCCCGAAAAGGTCTTGGCTGGGCTTCCCTAGGCACCGGATTAGCCGGGTTGAGTGTCATGCTCGGCGCGTTTGGCGCTCATTCCTTAAAAGACCGTTTGACAGAAAAAAAACTCGCCACCTTCCACACGGCCACCGACTACCTCGGTTACCATGCATTGGGCCTGATCTTTATTGGCATTTTAATTTATCTGCTGCATGGGGATACCGCACGCAAACTGAACCGTTCTGCAATCTGGATTAGTATCGGAATAGTATTTTTCTGTGGAAGTCTTTACGGGCTGGTGTTTGACGGCCCTCGTTTTTTGGGTCCCATCACCCCTCTGGGTGGGCTCTGCTTTATGATTGGCTGGTTTACTGCCACCTACAACTTAATAAAATCCTCTAAAAATTATAAGCTCTAATCTTCAGATCGCCCCAAATTCCCCATACATGTCATAATTGAGTGAATATACCGAATAACTTCGCCATACCATAACACCCCCGCAAATTACCTTTACATTGATTATCTAATTAATTATATTAAAAGGATAATCCAAAACAAACCTTGCAGTTTGAATAAATACCGGGAACCATAAATTAGAGTACAAAGCTTGCTTAAGGCTTATACCTACTAATACCTACTGTGCCTACTAAATTTTCTGAGGAGAAAAATTTATTATGTCTGAACATACAGCCCAAAATAGGAAAGGCCAAGCATCCGGCTTAAAACAAAAAATATCGGCACTACTGGTTCTCATAGGGTTAACTCCCTTCATAGTCTTTTATTTTTATTCTGCTGAAAAAGTTTCTCACCTCACATTAGATACCAGTAAGGATCGCTTGGTTTCTCTCCGTGAAACTAAAAGAATACAAATCGAAAGCTATTTCAAAAATATTGCTTCGCAAGCCAACACCTATTCAAAAAACTTTATGATCGTCGATGCAATGGATAAATTTACGACGGCATTCAATCAAGTGGAACAACAAACACCCGCTATAGATACCGAAATGTTGGAAAACAAACTCATTGAACGCTACCGCTATCAACAAGAAAACACCCCTGGCGCGAACAACGAGGCTATCAATCGATGGATTCCCAAAGGCACGGCTTCTAAAATTTTGCAGAATCTTTATATTTCTGAAAACCAACATCCCACAGGGGAAAAACATTTATTAAATGCAGCAAGTGATAAAACTTTGTATAGCCAAACACACGGACAATACCACCCCACTATTCGCCAGTTCCTTGAAGAGTTTGGGTACTATGATATTTTCCTGGTCGATGCGGCTACGGGTTTCATCGTTTACAGTGTTTTCAATGAAGTCGACTACGCAACAAACCTAAAGACAGGTCCCTATAAAGATTCTGGAATTGGAAAAGTGTTTAACAAGGCTTTGATGACAACGGACCCCAATGCGGTGGTAATCGAAGATTTTGCCCCCTATGAACCTTCTTACAATGCGTCAGCATCTTTCATCGCATCTCCAATTTACAATATGGGAGAAAAGATAGGAGTGCTCATTTTTCAAGCTCCCGTCGACAGAATCAACGATGTAATGACTGGTGGAAATAACTGGAAAGGAATGGGTTTGGGAGAATCAGGAGAAGTCTATCTGGTTGGACAAGACTTTAAGATGAGAAATAATTCACGGTTCTTGATTGAATCACCAGAAGAGTACTTCAAATTTCTAAAGGAATTGAAAGTCGACCCTGGATCTATTGAAAAACAAAAAGTATTAAAAACAAGTATTGGAATCAGCGAGGTTAAAACCCCCGGTTCGATTGCCAGTTTAAATGGAAAAACAGATTTTCAAGTTTTTCCTGATTACCGAGGAATTTCTGTTTTAAGCGCATATGCTCCTGTAGATATCTTAGGGTTGAAATGGGGAATTCTTGCTGAGATTGATGAAGAAGAAGCCTTTGCAGTGCAAAAAGAAATTCGAGCCACAAGTATATATATCGGGATTGGGTTGTTCTTTGGAATACTTTTAATAGCTTTGTTCTTCGCTACAACATTTTCAAAACGCATCCAAGAGATAGCCCGATCCATGCGCAAAATTGCAGATGGTGATTTGAGAAGTGAAACTTTGAATATTACTTCCAAAGATGAAATAGGACAACTACAAAGCACCTACAATGATATGAGCGTTGCCATGCAAAATATAGCTTCACAAGCTGGAGATATTGCCAGTGGCAATCTTGACAACAAGTATGAACTAAGGGGAGAGTTAGCGGATTCTTTTAGCTCTATGGTAAATGCCTTAAAAGAAAAAATAAAAAACGATGCTGAAATGGCACGGATTGCAAAAGAGCAGGAAGCTCTCAAGCTAGAAAAAGCAGAACAAGATAGAAAAGCAATGGACGAAAAATCTCGACTGGAAAGAGAACAAGCAGAAAAAGAACAGCAACAAGCTCATGAGTTACAGGATAAAGTTAATTCTATGCTTACGGTTGTTCAAGCTGCCTCAGATGGAGATCTCACTCATGAAATAACTGTCAACGGTGATAGTGCAATTGGGCAAATGGGCGCAGGTCTCAAAAAGTTCCTTTCCACCCTACGTAACGACTTAGGAGATATCAGTAGAAATGCAGAATCTGTCAGTGCTGCTGCAGAAGAACTGACGGCAACCAGCACGACGATGTCCGCCAATGCAGAAGAAACTTCTGCTCAAGCTGGGGTAGTTGCTTCTGCCAGCGAAGAAGTGGGAAATAATGTTCAGACGGTTGCAACAGGCGCAGAAGAAATGAGTGCTAGCATTAGTGAGATCGCTAACAATTCAACACAGGCAGCACAAATCTCCACCGAAGCCGTTGAAGCAGCTAAGAGAACCAATGAAACCATAAGCACCCTTGGCGAAAGTTCTAAGGAAATTGGTGAGGTTGTTAAAGTGATCACCTCTATTGCAGAACAAACCAACTTGCTAGCCTTGAATGCTACCATCGAAGCAGCTCGAGCTGGTGAAGCAGGAAAAGGCTTTGCTGTGGTGGCTAATGAAGTTAAAGAACTTGCAACTCAAACAGCGAAAGCCACAGAGGAAATTGGTAATAAAGTTCAGACCATTCAAGCTAATACAGGAGATGCTGTTGATGCCATTGGGGAGATTGGCACTATCATTAACAAAATAAACGATATTTCCAACACCATTGCCAGTGCGGTTGAAGAACAAAGCGCAACGACAAATGAAATGTCGAGAAATGTTCAGGAAGCCGCTAAAGGAGTTGCGGAAATCTCACAGAATATCGCTGGTGTTTCGACGGCAGCGGAAGAGACAACACAGGGCTCCAGTCAGACCAAGGATGCAGCCAACGAACTTTCAAAACTTGCGGTTGATCTGCAGGGCTTGGTCAGTAGATTTAGAATTTAAAGGATTCAAAAACTAAAAAGCCCCTGGAATAATCCAGGGGCTTTTTTTTATTAACGATATCTACGGAAGATCTGGGAAAACAACCTCGATAGGTTCTCCGTCGAGAGCTATTAAAAACTCAACCAAATCCTTTTTCTCATGTGCGGTCAATCCAAGAGGGGTGATAAACGGACTCAAGTTTTCTTTTACATCTCCTCCTCGATCATAAAACTCAATCACATCTTCCAAGGTAGCTTCAGTTCCATTATGCATATAAGGAGCAGACTGAGTAATGCTACGCAAACCAGGAGTTTTAAAAGCACCTTTGTCGAAGTCCGCTTTACTTTCGTTATAGCGCCCCAAGTCAACCTTCAAAGGCCCTGCCGCCTTAACTCCAATATTATGAAAGCCACTATCCGTAAAAACCGGACCGTTATGACAAATAGCGCACTTGGCCTTTCCAAAAAACAGATTCATACCGTTCACCGCCGATACAGACATGGCGGCTTTATCACCAGCCCAATACTTATCATAAGGGGCATTTTTTGAAACAACTGATCTTTCAAAAGTAGCAATGGCCTTGGCAACATTGTCAATTGTCAGGGAATTTGTTCCAAACACAGAGGTGAATTGTTTAACATAACCCGGTATCGCTTTTAGCTCACGGATTAGTTCGTCAAAGTTCTGATTCATTTCACCTGTAGCTTCGATAGGGCCTTTCGCCTGATCTTCGAGAGTTTTCTTTCTTCCATCCCACATCTGGGTTTCAAAATAGCCACTGTTTATAATGGTGGGAGCATGTCGCCCTAATTCTTTCTGACCATCTCCAATAGTGCGCGGAAGTCCATCTCCCCAACCTAATCCGGGGTTATGGCAGGTGGCACAACTTATCCAGTTGCTTCCCGACAAACGTGGGTCGAAATAAAGCATCTTCCCCAACGCTTCTTTTTCCTTAGACCATTTATTGTCTGCCGGATGTTTTATTTCTGGGACCGGATCATAAACAGATTCTTCTGCCCCTGCAATTGAAAACGAAAAAACTCCAAACACGACCGCAATAATCAGGTGTCTCATAAATTCCTTCTTTCCTTTAGTGGCAGTTTTCCAGCCCTCTTTTTGCTAGATATTTCTGATGATAGTCTTCAGCAATATAATACTTTGATGCTGCAGTGATCTCCGTAACGATAGGATTTGGAAATCGCCCTGAGTTATCTTCTTTAGATTTTATCGCAGCCGCTTCCTGAGCCGAATCAGCAAAATAAATAACAGACCGATACTGTGTGCCTCTATCTGGTCCCTGCCTATTTAATGTCGTAGGGTCATGACACCCCCAGAACACATCGAGCAACTCTTCATAAGAAACAGACGAGGGGTCGAACTCAACCCAAACCACTTCTGCGTGGTTGGTTTTCCCCGTACACACTTGCTCATAAGTCGGGTTTTCTGTAGCCCCTCCTGTGTAGCCGACAGAAGTGGAAGTAACTCCTTTCACTTTACCAAAGGCTACTTCGATACCCCAGAAACATCCTGCTCCGAAAATTGCGGTTGCCATACTTCCTCCTATTTAGCTTCGGCTGGTGATCTCGATCAGATGGTATCCGAATTGAGTTTTAACAGGACCATGAACTTTTCCCACATCGTCATTGAACACGACCGTGTCAAACTCAGGGACCATTTGACCAGGACTGAATTCGCCTAAATTTCCGCCATCATTTCCAGATGGACATTCTGAATGTTGTTTCGCCATATCAGCAAAATCTGCCCCCCCCTCAATCTTGTTTTTTAAATCTTTACAGGCTTCTTCGGTTTTGACCAGAATATGTCGAGCGCTTGCTTTAGCCATTGATCTTTCCCTTCGTATTAATTGTTGAATTATAAAATCTAAAATAGACTCCGATCCATATTAACCCCATTACTATAAGGACTGTAAAATGCGGTAAATACTTAGCAGAGTACCAGGAAGGAGAAAACTGCATGATTCCTTTTATCTCTCCCGAATAATGCTTTAGCATCTCGCCATATTCTACCATCAGCCGAACGGGAAAACGATCTTCATCCAAATTTTCACCTCGTTTTACTGTCACATCAAAGTTTTTCTTCTCATTACCTCTTAGCGTAAACCCCATCATTCCATTAAATTTTTCTGCGATCATACCCGGTGGCAACAGCAACATCATCCTGATATTTTTTAATGAATCCGAATTATTTTGAATCATGATCCTTAGATTAGAGGATGCCGGCCCACCAGAAGATTGAATGCTGCCTCCGACTTCTGATTTGACGGGTTCTTCAAAATAAAAAGAATCCGTATGCAAAGCCGTTTTACTTTCCCCTCCTTCATAAAGGGTTTCATACTTTACCCCGGCTGAAATAGGATATCTGCCAACTCGAAGAACCGGTGGATGCTTGTCATTCTCAAGAGTAATGCTCTGCCCCGGCCCAAGCTCCCGAATTGCAGTCATCATAGACATCGAGTGGTGAAAATGAAACATCGGCTGAATATGAAAAACGGGTTTAGAACCTGTATTTTTCATAGTTAAGGCCAAATGCACCTGACCTTTTTGGTTCACATTGCTATCAATGAAAACCTGTAAAGGTTGCCCCAGCACCGAATTGGGGAAAATAACAAAAAGTATCAACACATATATATGGCGCATGCAAATTTCCATTATTTTGGGCCGTTAACGTGTGTACCATTTTAATTCAAATGCACATTCAGAGCAACGAAATGCCTTTCCATTATTAATCGGATTTGGCACACAAAAATTGTTATTATTGAAGTAGTAATCGCAACCTATTGGGAGAATCATTATGGATACTCTACCGACCATTCTTATTTTACTGATCTTGTTGGTTATCAGCATGATCAAAATATTAAGAGAATACGAGAGAGGAGTCATTTTTTTATGGGGAAGATTCTGGAAGGTAAAGGGCCCTGGAATGATTATTGTATTCCCCGGAATACAGAAAATGGTCAAGGTCAGTTTGCGAACCGTGGTAATGGATGTCCCCCCACAAGACATCATCACTAAAGATAATGTAACCGTGAAGGTCAACGCGGTAATCTATTTTCGAGTCGTGGACTCGCAAAAAGCGATCATCGAGGTTGAAGATTTTCTTTACGCAACCTCTCAACTTGCCCAGACGACATTAAGAAGTATATTAGGGCAAAGCACCCTTGACGATCTGCTATCCAATCGCGAAGAGATCAACGCTCATCTGCAAAAGGTTATTGATGAACAAACCGAGCCTTGGGGTGTCAAGGTCGCAAACGTTGAAGTTAAAAACGTTGACCTGCCGCAGGAAATGCAAAGAGCATTAGCAAAACAAGCAGAAGCCGAACGTGAACGACGTGCAAAAGTTATCAATGCCCAGGGCGAATTCGAAGCGGCTCAGAAAACCTGTGATGCGGCAGACTTGATTGGTAGCCATCCGCCTGCTTTGCAATTACGATTTTTTCAGACTTTGCTGGATCTCTCTAACAATGAAGGCAATCATACTTATATCCCTATCCCTATTGAGCTATTTGATTCCCTTAAAAATAAGGGGAATAATCCTTGATGCAGTTTTATTATTTTAAGTAGAAACCATATCGAAATAATTTTTCCCATATTTTTATGGAAGCTTACTCCCAAATAAACCAGTTCCTGATTCGCGTCCAGAAAAGCTGCAATCGAATTCGGCTTATATTGAGAACGTATCTGTTTTTTGCCGCCCTTCTGGGAACTCTCTTGTGCGTAGCTCTGTTTTATTACCTGCAACCTTCGGCAATGAGCTATTACGCATCCATTCTGCTTTTTTTGATTATAGGGAAGTATGTTTACTCCACGGCGCGTTCCAGCTCCTTAAATAAAATCGACCGTGAAGGTGCGGCTCTACTTACTGAAAAGAAATATCCCGAACTAAATAATTCCCTTATAAATTCAGCGCAACTGGGCGAGCTTGTTTCCGACCCTGCCAGAGAGAAAAATTTTTCTTTCGCTTTTATTCACGAATTACTGGCCCGAACCCAGAACCACCTGACAAAACTAAACGCCGACTCGGTTATTGAAAAAAACCGAACAACACATTCAAGAAATTTATTTCTATGCACTTTGGCACTTGGCCTGGTCACCACCTTCATCGTTCCTGACTTCTGGCAACAAGCACTAAAAAACAGCAGCGCTTCGATCAATCCGCCTCAAATAGCGACGGCAGAAAAAAGCATTTCAAAACCCAAACTGGCAGAACCCGTTTACAGCATCCACGATATCGCACTGACATTGAACTATCCCGCTTACACCCGGTTGGCAGCAAAAGTGATTAAACCTTCTGATGGGTCCGTCAAAGCATTGCCCGGAACAGAAGTCCTCATTGCAGGTAGAATAAACCAACCTATTCAAGCAGCCAGTCTTGTCGTTAACGAGAAGGACTCCTTTATCATGGAGTCTAAAGAAGACTCCTCGCTATCCGGAACATTTATGGTTCGCGAAAAAGGCTTCTACCAGTTCAGAGTTAAAGGGCATTCAGAAACCCAAACGGTGTTGCCACAAAAATTTCCGATCGAGATAGAGAAAGATCAAAAACCGCGCATCCTTTTATTCCCTGCCAATCCGAAGCCTGTTTACTTTGATACCGATAAAATTCAGATATTTTATGAGGGTAGCGATGATTTTGGCATCCGAAATATCGAACTAGTCGCGCTGATCGATGACAACACAATTAGAAAAAACATTAAAAGCCTAAAAAACGGAGAAAAAACATCCCAAGGGAGGTTTACCTGGAACCTGGCTATGGAATCGTTAAAGCCTGGGCAAGAAATCCAGTATTATCTGGAAATAAAAGACACCGATAATGTTTCTGGCCCCAACAAAAACCAGTCTGAAATGATCCGGTTCACCATCTATGACTCACGTAAGGAACAGGAAAACCTTGTCCGGCTTCAGGATGAGTTGACAGAGAAAATGATCGCCCTGCTAGCAACTGGATTAGTAGAAGACAATATTCTAAAGACAACTACGAAGGATGCACTTTACGGAAAAAAACTACTCGCCTCTAATGCTGATGCCCTAATCGATATTATTGGACTCGCACAACATATAAAAAACCAGGCTAATGAGCTTGGTAATTTCCCGCAAGCCTACCTGACATTATTAAACAATATCATTTCGGGATTAAAAATTATCCGTCAGGATAAAATTGAAGCAATCGAAAAGATTCAAGGAACAATAATGAAACCCACCCCGGTGGACTACAACTTATTCTCCATCGAAGTTTTAAATGATCGCATGGTCACTCATTTAGAACGCGATATTCTTTATCTGATAAAAATCACCAATCGCCAGAAAATGGACCGAGTAATGGATCTGGAAAATCAGCTATCAGAATTAACTGAGGCTCTACAGGAAGAATTTAAAAATCTGAAAAACAAAAAGTCCCCTCCGAACTCCGACCAACTCAAATCCAAACTCGATCAGATACAGCAAACGTTAAAGCAACTCATGGAAAAGTTGGAGCAGCAAAACCAATCGATGCCCGATGAGTTCCTGAATTCCAAATCCTACAAAAGCATGAATTTGGAAAAAATGATGTCTTCGATTGAAAAAATTCAAGACCTCGCGAATCAAGGCAAAATGGATGAAGCCATGGAGCAACTAAAAAAAATGGCTGAAGAGTTAAGAAAGTTTGCCGAGCAACTAAATCAAGCTGAATCTTCCATGGAAGAAATGGTGGACACAGAGATGATGGAGCAACTCAACGAGTCCACGCTTGAATTAAAAAATATGGAGAAGAAACAACGTGAGGTCATAAAAAAGACCTCAGAAATAAACCAAGAACTGCGACAGAAGCAATCCCAAAAATTTGAATCGCTGGTTAAAAAGTTTTTTGAAGAACTGAAAAAAGATGTCGAATCCATTCGTTCCATCCTTAATGACGACAAAAACTACCTCAATGAGCATTCAGCCATGAAAAAAATGAGCAAACTCCTTGAAAAGGAATCCGCTCTAAATCAGGAAATACAATCGCTGGGACAAGAGACAATAGACTCCAGCCTTAAAGAGAGTCTTGCGAAAAACTTTGCAGAACTGAGGGACCGTCAACGACAACTTTCCAGCACATTATCTGAAATGAACTCTCTCAGAGCAATGGGACTTCAGGAGTTCAAAGAAAAGCTTCCAGAACTACAAAAAAAATACGATGCATTGAAAGAGCTTGCCGAATTAAATGAATTGAACGAATTCAATATGCTTTTCAAAAACACTTACCCGGAAGTGTTCCGCTGGCAAGGCAATATGCAAGCTTCGCGAAACGAAGATATTGGCGGAAAAATAAGAGATGATTTGAAGAAGGTGACTCGACTGAACGCGGAGATATCGAAAAAGCTCGGCTCACTGAAACGTTCTATAGAATCCAGCAATGATTCACTCCTTTCCGAAGAAGCGAAGAGAAAATTAAAGAAAATGGCTCAGCAGGAAAAAGCGATGCAACAAAAAGCCGAAGGAATGAAAAAACAGTTTTCTGAAATGAACCAGAAGAATCCGTTACTCCCGCCTTCCCTCGCGCAAAACATGCAGATCGCAGGAAAAAACCTGCAACGTGCCGAGTCCCACTTAAAGGGCAATCAAGTACAAAATAGCATTGAGTCTGAAAACAAGGCTCTGCAACAAATTCAAGAAGCGCAGAGTATGTTAAGCGAAATGAAAAAGTCTGGTTCGCAAATGTCCCAACAAGGCAAGCAACAAAACCAGCTTCAGCTTGGAACGGGAAGTCGCAAGGACTCAAGACGTGGAGGCGCCGTGCGAATGCAGAAAGAGAAAGTTCTTTTGCCTTCAGATGATCAATACAAAGTACCCAGTGAGTTTCGCGAAGATATTCTCGATGCCATGAAAAAACAGACACCGAAGAACTACGAACAATTGGTCAACGAATATTATAGAGAGCTTGTACAATGACAAAAAAAATGAAAACATTCTTTTTGCTCTTGCTCGAGGTAACCTTTCTAGCTCTTTCCAGCACCGCATTTGCCGTACCCACATTCACGGATAAAGTGCTCAAAGGCTATGAGCTCGCTCAGGATTGGGATTTAACTGCCGCCCAAAATATTTCCAACACCCTTCTTAAAGAAAACCCTGAATCCGGTGACGCGCATTTTCTCAGCGCGCGCATTGAATTTTTAAAAGGAAACTACAAGCACGCATGGGAGATTCTGGAAAGAGTGGGTGATTCCTACGAAGAGGTTACTGAGTTCAAGAGGCAAGTCGAGGCCACCCGCAAGGCCACCCAAAAATTTATTACTCGAGAAACGGAACATTTCCTCTTTCGCTATGAAGAAGGACCCGATGAGGTTCTTCTAACTTATGCAGAGGAAGTACTGGAAAAATCTTACCAGGTGCTAGGAAAACTTCTTAATTATTACCCTCAAGAAAAAGTTCTCATAGAGTTTTATCCCGATCGGCAACCGTTTTCTAAAATTTCCCCACTGACCTTGCAAGACATTCTCACATCCGGGACAGTAGCGCTGTGTAAATACAATCGGATTATGATGATTTCGCCAGGGTCACTTGTCCGCGGATTCAATTGGATGGACACCCTGAGCCACGAATACGTCCATTACCTCCTGACAAAGAAGAGCCGCAACCGACTACCCCTTTGGATGCATGAGGGAATCGCCAAATTACTGGAAACAAGATGGCGTGACGACTCAGAATACTTGTCTCCTATTATGGAAACCATTCTTTCCGGCGCGCTCAAAAATGATTACAGAATCGCATTGGAAGATATGATGCCCTCGCTTGCGAAATTGAAAACCGCCAAAGATGTGCAACTTGCTTATGCAGAAGTATCGACGATGATGGAGTTTCTAGCAGAATCAAAAGGCATCGAAATTTTCACTCAGCTTCTTGAAGATTTGGCCAAAGACATACGCTTTGAAGACAGCTTTCAAAACAGAACAGGACTTGATATTCCTTCGTTTCAGAAAAGTTGGGAAGTATGGGCTAAAAGGAAGGATCTGAAATACATTCCCGGCATTACTGCCTTGACCAAAGAGTTTAAAAACCAAGACAAAACAGAAAAAAATTTTAAAGGACTCGGCACGCGGCGAGCGCAGGACCTGACTTTTTTAGGCGACATCTTAAAGTCTCGCGATCATTACAACGCCGCCATTCTTGAATATCAAAAAGCAAAAGAAGAGTCCTCTACCCATTCGCCCATATTGTTCAACAAACTGGCTGGCACCTATATTCAGACAGGAAAGTATGGTGAAGCCGAGTTGCTTTTAAAAGAAAGCTTGGAGTATTATTCTCACTTTCACACCACACTCGCTAACCTTGGCGAGCTTTACTTTGTCAGCGAAAGGTTTGACAAGGCGCAAAAATATCTTGAGAAAGCGGTTCGCATTAACCCATTCAACCCTTTCATCCATACTAGGTTGATAGAGTTATACGATCGCATGTCAATGACTGAAGAAAAGAAATTACAAACCCAGTTGTTCAGTTTAATAGATTGAGGATTTTTGAATGGAAGATTTAGAACTGGCCCAGGAGTTGTTAAAGGCCAAAAAAAATGTAGTCGATGAAATACAAAAAGTCATCATCGGTCAAGATGAAGTAATCGAAGACCTTCTGGTCGCGCTTTTTTCTAAAGGTCACTGCCTTTTTGTGGGTGTACCGGGGTTAGCAAAAACACTTCTGGTCAGTACCCTTGCGAAGGTGTTGAATCTTGGATTCAGTCGAATTCAGTTTACTCCCGACCTCATGCCTTCAGACATAACGGGAACAGATATCCTGCACGAAGATACGACATCGGGGAAGAGAATGTTCCAGTTCATCAAAGGTCCTATTTTCTCGAATATAATATTAGCGGATGAGATCAATCGAACACCGCCAAAAACCCAAGCGGCTCTATTGCAAGCAATGCAGGAAAAACAAGTCACTGTAGGGGGAAACACCTATCCACTTACCCCACCTTTTCTCGTTTTTGCAACGCAAAACCCGATTGAGCATGAAGGCACCTATCCGCTACCAGAAGCTCAACTGGACCGGTTCATGTTTATGATTAACGTGACCTACCCAAGTAAAGAAGAAGAAATCAAAATCGCACTTTCCACTACTTCAGGTCAGTTGCCCGAGTTGCAACCCATCCTGAATGCCGAGCAGGTTTTACAATTTCAAGAGCTGGTCCCACGAGTCCCTGTTTCCGAACACGTTGCCCGCTATGCTGTGGAACTGGTGCAAAATACCCGACCACAGCAAAATGACAGTGCTCCCGATTTTGTTAAGGAGTGGATTGATTGGGGAGCAGGCCCCAGAGCGTCTCAATATCTGATTTTGGGAGCCAAGGCGAAAGCGTTGATGGACAACCGTGTCGCAACAACAATCGAGGATGTCAAAGCCGTTTCGCGCCAAGTCCTAGAGCACCGGATTATTTTAAACTTCAAAGCCGAAGCGGAAAACATAAAAGTCACCGATGTCATAAACAAACTTCTGACAACAGTGAAAGCCTAGCCTTTCTACAAAAAAGGAAAATCACCCCAGCCCTCTTTAGAAAAGAGGGGGTTATTAAAACTACTTATTTTTGTAAAGACTTCCAACGCGGAAATCACCACGGTCTTCCTTATCAATGCTCATCTGGCGAGTATCTTCTTCATCGAGTTTGCCTAACGCTTCAGAAACTTCTGCCTGATAGTTTTTGACTTGGTGATACAGGGGATGTTTGATATCTAACTTCAGGTTGGTGAGAGCCGCAGTGAATTCACCGGTGCCATCGGGAGTCAGCTTGCATACCAGTTCACCGGAATTATCATCTCGGTAAATATCCGTTACTTCCAAGGGTGTTTTATTTTTGACTTGGAATCCCATTTCACGCAACAGGGTCAACACCGCTCCCCGTCCATAAACACGAAGTGGCAAACATTTTAGTAATTCATCCATCAAAGATTGTGGGCTCAACTCAATATATCCTCAAAGGGGTAAAGAGGGTAATTATAGACAAAGTGCAAAAATAACTCCAAACAAACCGTCATGTACAATGAAAAACCACTTTAATTTTTCGCGCAACCATAATTATTTAAAGCTCTTCAGCGAATTTACCGAAAATAAAACAAGGACCAAATAAGGCAATCGGTCCATTTGAAATAGATTAACCCTCAGAAGAGCAAAAAATTGTTTAAAAACTCACCTCAGCTCAATCCGTCAAAATTTTGTAATATCTTGACAAAGGCCAATAAATTCATTAAGTTAGAGGGAGTGAACTTGAGGGTAACCTGTGCCCGTGAATAAATATTTTCCAGCGATCAATCTGGTTTTTGTCCTCACCATCGCTGCTCTTACAACATTTTCGGTCAAAACCTGGACACACCCCACTTATCCATCCAGAGTG
>JAJDBA010000149.1 GCA_029261675.1 Nitrospinaceae bacterium | reverse complement strand
ACTCCCGCATTGCTGGCAGCGACTTTGTCGACATTCTCCATAACTGCAGAAAGGGCTTTGCTTTTTCCGATAACTTCATCCTGGCCTTGCAGGCGATCCACTTTCTTTTGCAGATGGTGGACTTTTCGAATCAGATTTCTTGTCTCAAAAGCTTTTTCAATGCAGGTGAACAAGCGCGGTTCGTCCACAGGTTTTAAGAGGTAATCGTAAGCTCCCAGTTTGATTACCTCGACGGCGGTTTCTATTTTGTCGACACTAGTGAGCATGATTACAGGAATTTCAGGATGAATGGCTTTGATCTGTTTTAAAGTTTCGATTCCGTTCAGTCCCGGCATCATCACATCGAGTAGAACTAGGGAAGGGGTTTCATCCAGATTTTGTAAAAAGGATTTGCCGTCACCGAAATCGCGCACGCTGTAATCACGGTCTTCAAGAAGGGTTTTAACCAGAAGCCGCAAGGGGGCATCATCATCAACTATAAATATTAATTCGCCTGCCATCACACCGCTTATTAGTTAGTTAAAGATAGATTGTAGCTCAATCAATTTAAAAAAACAGGGGTTAATATATGGAATTACTTTTATAATATAAGGAACGAATAACAAACTATCCATACTTATGAAGACCCTAGCCAAACAGACAAAGGGAATATTTGTTTCGGGACTGATCCTTGCGGTGATCGGATTCGGCATCTTATGGGATAGACAGCACCGAGCTTGGTTTGGTGAACTCGAACAGGAGGTGCTTGAAGACACCTTGATTCTGACAGGAGAACTGGAGGTCGTTAAACGAGAACTGCTTGGAATTATCTCTCTTTATAACTCCTCAGAATATGTGACGCGCGAAGAGTTTGGCGTTTATGTTCGACCTGTTTTAGAAAACCATCCTTTTATTCAGGCTTTGCAATGGGCTCCCTTAATAGATCATGCAGAAAAAGACGGATTCGAGTCGATCACTCAATCAATGGGGTACCCTGATTTTAAAATTCATAATTCCACACAACAGGAATACCTCCCTGTGCATTACGCCGAACCTCTTTCTGGAAATGAGCAGATGTTGGGATTTGACCTTAAAGGGGATAAGAAACTCAATAAAGTTGTGAATAAGGCCCGTGATACAGGAAAGACCATGGCCGTCTCTCGTTATGGGAGAGTCCCGAATGCTCAATCTCGTTCAGAGCTATTCATGCTCGCGCCGTTTTATGAGGGTGGAAAAAAATATTCGCGTCCCGAAGAGCGGCGGGAGCATTTAAAGGGATTTGTTCTAGGTGTCTATCGAATCCGCGACATGGTGGACCAAATGGTAAAACCCTACATTCGTCAAGGGATGAACCTGCTGGTTTATGAAGGGATAGAATTGAAAAAGGAAGACCTTGTATATGGCAGTCCCCTGAAAAATCCTTCTATGGAAATCACCAACATCGTCAATGTTTCTAACAAACGCTGGTTTTTGGTTTGGCAGGCAACCGATGATTTTCGTGGTGGCCCTGGTGCCCTAACGGCATTTATCGCAAGTGCCGGAATATTTGCGATAGCTCTGTTTTTCTCCGTAATTGTTGAATTGATGGCATCGCGTACGCGCGTTGTTGAAAAAGAGGTCGTTACTCGTACTCAAGAGTTGACCGAAGCAAATCAGAAGCTGGTTGAATTGAATGACCTGAAAAATAAATTTCTGGGGATGGCTTCTCACGATTTGAGGAACCCATTGGCCTCGATCCGTGGGTTTTCAAAATATCTTTTGGAAAAAGGCAAACAAGTGAAGGAAGAAACACACGACGAGTTCCTAACAACTATAAAAACGGTCAGTGGAAATATGCTGGAACTGATAGGTAACCTTTTAGATGTTTCCGTCATAGAAAGCGGCCAACTAAAACTAAAACCAGAAATGTCTTCGATGCAAAAACTGGTAGAAGAAAAAATTCATTTGCAGCAAATTCTTGCGGATAAAAAAGATATTACTCTCCACACGGCATTTGAAGATGTCCCAGAATTTTATTTTGATGTTAACCGGATGGGACAGGTGGTGGACAACCTGTTGAGCAACGCAGTGAAGTATTCTCCCTTAGGTAAAAACGTCTATGTGAAATTAAGTTGTGAGAAAGATAAGGTAAAATTCAGCGTTCGTGATGAGGGGCCGGGTATTTCCCCTGAAGAGAGAGGCAAACTCTTCCAACATTTTCAGAAATTAAGCGCCCGGCCAACAGGGGGTGAAAGCAGTTCAGGCTTGGGGCTGGCAATCGCTCAACGAATTGTCGAAGAACATGGCGGTAGCATAGGTGTGGAGAGTGAGCCGGGGCAGGGAGCTAATTTCCATTTTGAGTTGCCAAATGTTCGTAATCCTATCTAAATTACCCTTCAAGGAAACTTTGTTGACGGTAAAGAAGAATAACAAATGAATAAAGAACAAAAACAAGTGATGGGGCAAGATTTGGTTAATTTTATGTTGGACGATTTATCGTTAGATGAAATAACAGAAACATTCAAAATGAAAGTGGATACTCAATACTACTCATATGAAGAAGATAAGGGGAGCCTTGTTAAAGATTGGAAGATAAAATTTCCAAAGTGGGATGTCTGGATTAGACGGGCATACAAAGAAGTATGGAGTGGGGATATAAACTATGAAGAGATAAGGTTTAGTGGTGATGGTGAAGACTTCAACGAATGGTTAAAGATAAAATGGTATGAAGCCTATAGAAACCTTGATTGGGATGAATAAAAGTGGCGTGTGTCTGATCCCAAAGATACTCCGCCTGATGGTCGGGAAGATGTGATGATGATTAAAGAGGCAGGAGTGTGGTAACCAAGGGAGTATGGGACATTAAGTCAATCGTTTTTGGAAGGCCGCTTCCGACCCAAAGCAGACATTAATGGAAAGAACGCCAAAAGTGAAAATACTATCTAAAAGAGTGGTACAACTAAATGGGAAAGGTCATTTAAATAAAGGCACTTTTTCATTAATTATCGATCAATTGAATATTTTGAACAATTAGATTTTTAACTACCGTTGGTTAAAAATGATTCAGTAAAAATTCGTAGGAACCCAATAATGCTGCACTTTAAAATAATCCGTTTTGGGATGGTTTGTTTGTTTCTTGCTAGTTTTGATTTGTTAATTGGATGTAAGTTAGATGATCGTCCTAACGCTCCACAAGTAAAAAAAAGATTAGTTTCAACCGATTCCAATTGGGCTACGAAGTATGATCAAGATGTTAAACCGATTTTTGAAACTCGTTGTGCTGTTTGCCACGGTTGTTATGATTCGCCCTGCCAGTTAAATTTGACATCTATTGAAGGTGTCAGTCGCGGTGCCAGTAAAGAATTGGTTTACGATGCTTATCGATTGACTGAGTCCCAACCATCTCGACTTTCTTTGGATGCAACGTCCACCGCTAACTGGCGTGAACGAGGCTTTTTTTCGGTTATTCATGGAAAAGAAAAATCGGGAATAGTAGATGAAAAAAACAGTATTCTTTATCGAATACTGAATCTTAAGGAAAACCATCCACTTCCCAACCAGACGTTACTACCGAAGAGTTTTAGCCTTGGGATTGATCGCAAACAGCAATGCTCTAATATGTCGGAGTTTGAAGGCTTTTCCAAACGTTTCCCTCTATGGGGAATGCCCTATGGGTTGCCTGGATTAGCAACGGAAGAGTTACAAACTTTAAAAGAATGGCTGCTAGCAGGTTCCCCATTTCCCGAAAACACAGAACTTCCAGAAAGCTACCTGACTCGTATTAAAACTTGGGAAGATTTTTTTAATCAAGGTTCAATAAAGGGGAAACTGGTTAGCCGCTATATTTATGAACATTTATATATAGCTCATCTTTATTTTGACGATCTTCCAACTGATAAATTTTTTCAGTTGGTCCGCTCTTACACGCCGCCAGGAAAGCCTATCAAAATAATTTCCACTCGTAGACCTTACGATGACCCTAAAATTGATAAATTTTATTACCGTTTAAAGACTGTTGACACCTCTTTGTTAGCAAAAACCCATATGCCTTATGTGCTGGGAACAAAACGTATGGCCCAATGGCAGAAATGGTTTTATGAAACCTCGTATGAAGTGACTCAATTACCTACTTATAAACCTAAGGAGGCGAGCAATCCTTTTAAAACTTTTGTGGAATTGCCTGTCTCTTCACGCTACCGTTTTATGCTAGAAGAGGCCGAATTTACTATTACGGGATTTATTAAAGGACCTGTTTGCCGGGGTCAAATTGCTTTACACGTTATTCGAGATCGCTTTTGGGTGGTTTTTGTGAAACCTGAAATTTCAGAAAGATCGGGAAGCGCACGTTTTCTTGCGGAACAAAAGGACCACCTGCGGTTGCCGGCAGAGGCGGGAAGTACTTTACGTCCTTTAAGTCGATGGCTCACTTTTTCTTCAAAACAAAAAAAATATTTAAAAGCTAAATATGAGGAGGGTAACAGAATTCTGAACAAGCGTGTTTTTAATCTTAATATGGATTTGATTTGGGATGGGGACGGTAGTAACCCTAATGCCGCGTTGACAGTTTTTCGTCATTTTGACAATGCTACCGTTGTAAAAGGATTGCTTGGAGATTTTTCTCAAACAGCATGGATTATTGATTACCCCATTCTCGAGCGCATTCATTATTTGTTAGTGTCTGGTTTCGATGTTTTTGGGAATGGTGCACACCAATTGCTAACGCGGTTATACATGGACTTTTTGCGCATGGAGAGCGAATTCAACTTTCTTGCTTTTCTACCTACGGATGCACGAGAAAAAGAATGGAATGATTGGTATGAAGGAGCGGGAGGCGATGTAAAAAGCTATATCAAGGAAAGCGATAAATTCTTTCATCATACAACTGATATTGTTTATTCCACGGACGACCCGAAGCGGGAACTTTATAAATTATTGGCGAAAAAGCTGGAGCCGGTTTTAGATAACCATCATAGTCTCAGTAGTAATGACATCCCACCTGAGCATAAACGCTGGTTAAAAAAGTTAAGTTCTATTCGGGGTAAACCAGCAACGCTGCTGCCAGAAGTTAACCATTTGGTTCTAAAAAACGAGCAGGACGGAACACATCTCTATACCGTTTTGCACAACAGCGCGCATAGTAATATTACTAGCCTGCTTCGACCAAATTCCACCCGTCGTCCTGATCAAGATAGTATCACTGTTCTTAAGGGAATTATTGGAGCCTATCCTGGGGCTTTTTGGTCTGTAAATGAAAAACAACTCTCAGCCTTAGTTTCGGATGTAATGGCACTTCGTACCGAAGACGACTATAAGCTATTTATGGATCAATATGGAGTTCGTCGAACTGACAAGCGATTTTGGAAGTTTAGCGATACTCTTCACCAACATTATCGCCAACTTGAACCAGTAAGCTACGGCTTACTAGATTACAACCGTCTAGAGAATCGGTAGTTACTTATTTAAAATCCTAAAGGGAAGGATTTATCTAAAGATAGTTCAACACTCCATCTTTTTGCTAAAAAGATAAAGTGTTGAAAATATCTGACGTTTTCTGCCTGATCGGACGTCGACTAATCCAGTTTTTTAACTTTGTAAACGCAAAGGGTGACTATCCCACCTAAAGCCCGGTTATGGCTTTGCCTTTGGGGTACTCCACCTGGAAGTCGAGAACAATCGTTTTCTTTTCTGCGGGAGCCAGTGTCAGGTTCCAGGTTAGGAAATTTTGTTTGTCCGTTTTATCCGGCTTTGGCTCGATTCGGTTTATGTTTGTTTCAATGTCTTCATGATAGGGCAGGGGCAGTTGATCTTTCAATTTCAGCTTGACGGATTGCTTCTTGAAATTTTCCAGCGTGATTTCGAAAATATAACGCGCTCTTTCTTTTTGTCCGAAAAACCCTTCACCACCATCATCTTTTTTAACCAATTTTCGTTCTACGCGGATGGAATCGTCTGTACCTAGCCCTAACTTTAATTCTTCGCCGGGCGATGTATCTTTCATCCAGTGATTGCCGACGAAGCTGCCATCGAGATAGATTCCGCTTTGTCCCGGTAGCCATTGAAACTCGGTGGTGTTTTTAAGTTTGGCTCTCAGGAAAACTTTTTTGGAAAGTTTTGGGGTGGCGGTATAAGTCAGTTCGCTATCAAGCGTTTTCTTGGTGATTAAAGCGCGAAACTTTCGCGTGCCTGCAGAAATGGTTTGCCTGTCTGGGATTTGAAATGTGTAGGAAGTTCCCGATTCAACCACTTTGGCCTCCATCATCATATCAGCGGCTCCCTCCATTGCCATGGATTGCATCGGAGCAGACCGAAGTTTTCTTTGAGGTGCATTAAAAATAGGTTTAGGAAAGTCAACAACCCAGGGGCGAAGTTTAGGCGGTTGTGTTCTTCTCGCAGGTTGGCCTGTAGATAATTCCAAGGAAATATTCTGCCAATCTTCACCTGTGTTTTGATCGATCTCCGCAAAGTAGGATAGAGCGATGTTTTTATTGTTCGCGTGTAATTGATAAGCTGGATGCCATCCGGCATTTCTTATTTGGTAAATAACGCCAAGGCTGGTTTCATTTGTGTTGGAAGAATGGATATCCAGCGAGGAGATGTAATGTCCTTTTTTGGAGCCTGCCATCATTTCTTTTAGTTTTTCTTTTTCGTTCTTCAACCTTTCCTGCTCATTTCGAATTTGTATATTTAGTTTTCTACGAAGTTCGCGCGTGGTTTTCCCTTTGCTGGCTTTGAACGTTAAAACCGAATTCCAAAAATCAGAGCCCTGGTTGTTTTTTGAAGTCCCCCGTGATTCGGATTGGTGAATACCCTCTATAAAGTTAATTTGGTCATCGTAGACACTGAGATCATCTTTTAATGTGTTTAAAATATTTTGAATGTTTTTTACAAGTTCGTTTTGTTTTTTTATAGGTTCGCTGGTAAAGGTGCTTTCGAATACTCGCTCTAATTGAAAGTTGCCGACATGTGAATTATCTTTAGAGGAAATTCTTAGGGAGTTTGCTATTAATTTGTCTGGAAAAGGGCCAACGGTTATAGAGGTTTTGTTTCCTGATAATCGAACTTTTAACTCGCGATAAACTTCAGCCCGATCGAAGTACAATTTTACTTTATTGATTTTTCCAAAGACAATGTCAGAGGCTTCAGTTACGATAGGTTGAGTAGTCAGGGACCCGAGTAGGATAAACAAAAATAGAAAACGGGTGGTCGGTAAGAAGTTCATAGCAATCCTCTAGGTTAGTTTAGGTTCTATAAAAGAGGTTCTCGATTAGATGATGATTGTTATATTCTGACACTGCAAATGCAGAGTTTCAATGTTCTATTTTCCCATTTTTCTATAAGCCCTTTATTTTGTGATGGAAAGGATTTAAAAGTGCGTTTTACAATTATTATTCTGACCTTTTTTTGCTTAATTTTATCTTCCACGTCTGTGGGAGTTACAAGCTCTCACGCAGTACAGTCTCAAGAGCATATTGTAGAAATTTCTGGCTTTGGATTTAGACCAAGGAATTTAGAGGTGCGCTCGGGTGATGTAGTGAAGTGGGTGAATAAGGATAATAGACCACACCAACTGATGGCTATTGTAGAACCCGGATGGCAGTCTCGTATTTTGAGACGCGGAGACACATTTGTTCAGTTTATTGGAAAAGCGGTCTATTACGTTTGTGGGCTCCACTCTAATATGAGAGGGAAAATAGTCGTCAAAGGCAATTAGACATCATCGCTCAATGAGGTAACACTTCTTCTGTTGCTGAAAAGGCAATTCTAAATCCATTGATGTAGTGCCGCTTATCTGCTGGGGCACGGTAACGGGTATGCGATTTAATGTGGCTGATTAAATTCGCTTGTGACCCACCGCGCTTAACTTTGAAACGACCTGATGGGGGGCCTTTGGGGTTTTGTGTTGGACTTGTTTTAAAATAGTCGTTTGAAAACCAATCTTCGACCCATTCCCAAACATTTCCTAGAATATCGTAAAGGCCGAAGGGGTTCGGTTTTTTTTGTCCTACGGAATGGCTTTTATAGTCCGACGTTCCAAAATACCAAACATAGTCATTATTGATTTTATCCCCCCAGTAAAATTGTGTCGAGGTTCCTCCACGTGCAGCATATTCCCATTCTGCTTCGCTGGGTAATCGATAGCGATTAGTTTTTTCCGCTATATTTAATCGTTGTAGATAATCTTGAGCATCATTCCAAGATACTCTTTGAACGGGATGGTTTGGTCCAATAAATTTTGAGCGGTTCTGGTCTTGATAGATGGACCATTGTTTTTGGGTAACCTCATAGGTTCCTAAATAAAATGAATCAACGCAGACTCTGTGAGAGGGTGCCTCAAAATCAAATCCATTATCAGAGCCCATTAAAAAACAACCCGCCGGAATTTTAATAAACTGCATTTGCGTGGAAGGAGAGACCCATATTTTTTTAGTGACTTTTTCTTCTTGCCCAAGGACAGGGGACACCGGTAGGCACGATAAGGTTATGAAAAGGGACAAAATCAATTGTTTTGAGAGAAGTGAGTTGTTCATTTCGCAGAATGTAGGACTAAGGCTTAGTAATATAATCGATTTAGACTACATTATAAATGTCGTTATTCTTATACCCAGACCTATTTAATGTTTATAGAATCAATGTTTAGCCTTTAATGCTCAGAGGATGCATTGATTCATTCTACTAAAAGAAAAATTTCCATTTTTGTCGTAGCCGTTCTGCTTATTTTTACGGCAATATCTGAAGCGGGCTCAGGCGCGATAATTCTCAATCCAACTCAGCAAGAGCCAAGCGACTTGAGGGTATATCAAAACGCTTATGTTAAAATCAGCAATACCTTCAATTCGGCATTGTATGATCTCACCGTTATTGAGTTTCCATCCGAGAAAAGAGTGTTATCCATCGCCGATTTTCAATCGGGACAGTCTTTCGAAATGTCATTTTCAAAAGCGGGAGAATACAAAATCTGTTACTCCAGTGAAAGTGACACGCGGACTTGTTTGTTGTTGGATGTTTTAAAAGCAGAAATGATTTGACCGTCAGTCAAGTTACCCACCTTTAATTTTAGAGTGAAACCCTATTTGGCTGCCTGCCAAAGTGAATCCACGAAATAATTTTTGCAATCGAAAAAGTTTTTGGAAATGTTAAATCCGCTTTCCAAGGCCAGGGCTTTTATGTCTTCCATCGAATATTTATAAGACTGTTCGGTTTGCATTGTTTCCCATTCGGCAAAATCAAAACTCCTATCCAAAGCCTCTATGTGAATTGTTTGTTTGCAGGTGCTGTATAAAAAACTTTCTACTGCATGTGTGTGTGGATTGTAATGCCCTTGTTGAATAAATAATTTTTTGTCGAAATTTGCTCCCAGCATGTCATTGATTCTGTCGAGGAGATGCAAATTAAATTTCTCAAACAATTCATCGTTATACGATTGATGAAGTAATTTAGGGTTTTTCATAAGATCAAAGCCGATCAATAGATAATCATCACTTTGAAGGGTTCCGCGAAGTTTTTTCAGAAAAACTTTGGCATCGGGAATATCCATGTTATTCAGTGTGACCCCTAAAAAAAGCACCATTTTTTTTGCTTTCTCGTTTGAGATGGTGGCCAGTCCTTCAAAATAATCTGCGACCAACCCGGTTGCATTTAATTGGGGGGTGGAAAATTTTTTGTTCAGTGCGTTAATGAGGTTGTTGATGGCTCCCTTGGAAATATCGATGGGCGTATATTGAAGCTCGACTCCGTCTGCAAGCAACTGTTCGATGAGAATCATTGTTTTATCGCCATCTCCGGAACCTAACTCGACCAGGTGATTGGAAGAGTCAGAAAATATTTTGGAAAGAGTGGCTTTATGCGTGTTGAAAATTTCCAGTTCGCATCGAGATGGATGATAGTTTTCAAGTTTTGTTATTTGTTTGAAAATTTCACTTCCTCTTGTGTCAAAAATTAACCAGGATGGAAGTTTTTTCTTTTTTAGGGAGAGTCCTTTTAAAACCGCATCGGCAAACTGTTTTATTTCTGGGGTAGAGATTGAATTGTTCATAAACTATTTTTATATAAATTTATTTTTATAAAATTAAAAAATATTTGGCCTGCATTTGACCTGACAAGTTCTGCTTGCTATATTACTTGTATATAATCCTTTAAACATTTTGTCCAGCTTTGACTATAGCCTTAATGCTAATGCATAGGCTAATTTAGCCTCTTATTTGTAAAATAAAACCTGTGGTTGGACTTATTAAACCAGACAATCTAAATATGCCTTTGGAATATAAAAAAACAGAGAGCGAATTCATCGAACTTATTAATTGTGATGATCTGGATGAAAAAATTTTGGCAGATCCTCATATCGCCGAAAATTTAAATGAAAAAATTCAGAGCGCATTAAAAAAATCCTTGTCTGACGATGATGATTCAGCCCATCTTTTTGTGCAAAGGTGTTTGTATAAAATTAACAGGCTTAAACTTTTTTGGGATGATGATCTCAAAAATTACTCGAATGAAAATTCACGTTTTCTTTTCGATCTTCAATCTGATATCGAAAATCAATGGTCGGCTTGGGAAGAAAAGCAGATCATCATTGATCGTCCGAAAGATGTAACTCGGGCATTATGTGAACGAGTAAAGGAAGATTTAGATCCGGAGTTATCTGAGGATGGGCGTTATATTCGCGATCATGTTTCGGATGAAGGTTATCGCAGGTTGTTGGCTATTGCTTCACTGGATGGTTTGGTTGAAGCGAGTCAGCTTTCGCGGGTACTGGGGGGTGCCAGTTCAGAGGTGCAGCTTATGTTAACGCGCATCCTTTGGGAAGAGTATGGCAGTGGCAAGATGGAACGAAAGCATTCTACTTTTTTTGCTGCAATGATGGATGGAATGGGGTTGGACTCCCGACCTGAAGCTTATTTCGATCTGGTGCCTTGGGAAGTTCTGGCCAATATCAATCATTCCTTCATGGTGTCTGAACACAAGCGAAAGTTTTTGCGATATATTGGGGGTCTTCTGTATATAGAGGTTTCTGTCCCGGGGTCTTTCATAAATAACAAGTTGGCAGGCGAGAGACTGGGGTTAAGCCCGGAAGCTATAAGTTATTGGGATATCCATATAAAAGAAGATATCCGGCATGGTCAATGGATGCTGGACGATGTTGCTCTACCTCTGGTCGAGAAATATGAAAACGATGCATGGGAAATTGTATTGGGATACGACCAGCAAAAATATTTATCCTCCAGAGCTTTCAGCTCTGTTGTAGATTCGATTCAAAACTGTGAAAACGCAGTGATGCAAGGGTAAATCGAATCCATCTGCAAACCCTTCTTTAAAATTGTAGCAGAAAATCATCATCCAACTCTTCTTCAAGGTAATCAGGAAGCTGCGTTTTCGAATCGGTTTGACATAGTTTTATCTGGCTTGTGGTTAACCCTGTTGCGTCCTTGAGTTGAGCTCCTTTTAGACTGGTCTGATTAAAAATTGTTCCCTCATTTAATTGAGCTCCTTCTAAATTAGCATTTTCCAAGTCTGCGAACTGAAGGTTTGATTCTAATAAGCCAGCTCCAGAAAGATTTGTGTCTTTCAAATTTGAACTTTGCAAGCTGGCTTCCAAAAGTTTAGCCTTGCTCAAGTCTGCCTTTTCGAGAGTGGCACCTGTCAGATTGGAATATTGGAGCTTGGCTTCCTTCAAGTTGGTATTGCTTAAGTTAATTTTTTGGAGCTGACATCCACGGATATCTGCTTGGGAAAGATCGGGAACAATATCAGGGTTTTCTTCCCGCCATTGGTTCCACGCATCAACCCCTTGTTTGATTTTATTTAAGTGCTCTTCAATTGGCATTTTTGTTTTCCAGTAGATTTAAGATTCGCGCCATTATTTTAGTCCATAAAAAATTCCATATACACCATCCAGCCGATCATGGATAGGATGAGCACTGCATAGCCTGTGTGTACCCAGACTGTAAAAATGATATTTTCCTTTCGCTTTACTCGCGGTTTTACTTCGGATTCTTTTTCCTTCACTTATTTTCCTTTCAGGCCGTAATAATAGTTAACAGCAATTACGGGTAACTGTCATTAAAATAAACTGTTTCACCTGGTGATTGAGAGAATATTCAATCCCCAAAAAATTCAATAATTTGTCTGGTTTTGATCTTGTTCTTTTGGTTTACAATATTTAAAGTAGCATAACTTCTATTATTACTGACGCATGAAACATATTTCAAAATTTCTTTTAGTTTTTATTTTGCTGGCTTCAGTCGCTTATGCTGATGAGGTGAAGGAAGGCCTAAAGGCAATAAATCGTGGCGACTATAAGGCTGCTTTCGAAATATGGAAACCTCTAGCCGAAAAAGGCAACAGCACCGCCCAGTTTAATCTGGGATTGATGTATGACAAGGGGGATGGTATCAGACAAAACTTTCCTAAAGCGGTCAAGTGGTACCGATTGGCCGCCAAGCAAGGAAACGTCAGTGCGCAATTTAATCTTGGATTGATGTATTACAAAGGTGAAGGTGTTG
>JAJDBA010000148.1 GCA_029261675.1 Nitrospinaceae bacterium | reverse complement strand
GCTTTTTTTGTGGCTGTGGAGCGGGTAACTTCAACAAAAGTTCCGCGAGAATTATAACCACGCACGCTTTTTGCTTTAGCCGCTAAAGCGAGAAGATCAATATTGGAATAACCCAATCCGTGATCGATGTTGTAAAGTGAAACGGCAAGGTCAAAATTCATTTCCCGCAATTTGCGAATGTTTTCCATTCCATAGCTAGAGACATTCATCCGGCGCTGGTCGGGAATCGTCAATACCTCATCGACTTTTTGGTCTTGCGCCATCGAATCTTTGAGCGATTGCGGTAGTAGAACCGTTATATGACAACCTGGAAATTCTTCTTGTAGTGAAACAAGTGTCTGATCGAGAATTCGGGTGGCTGATCTAATGACCAGAATTTTTTTTGGTTGGTTTTCCATTATTCAACCGGGAATATGGGCGCGTCCGAAATCGCCAGGGTTTTCTAGGTCAAAAACTTTCCCTTCGATATTAACGGCGACCAGTTTTTTTATTCCCGATTGTTTGGCGATGGCTTTAATCTCTGAATACCCGTTGCCGGAAATATTATTGAAGGGAATTACTCCCAACGAATAGGATTTCTTTCGCAACTGCCCAACCATGCTATCCGGGAACGTTTTTTGATTGAAATGAGTATCGCCATACAACAGGACTTCATTGATATTCGGGTTTTTCCGCAACTCCGGTTCAACAGCCGGTTGCGCGAGAACTGTCACTGGTTTTTTGAATTGGTTGTGAAGCGAGTCGACCACATCGTGAATTTGTTTCATCCGTGAGCTACGAAACAAAATGATTTCACCGTCTTGATTGAGTTCAACGGATTTGAAATTATCTTGCGCCGTTGCTTTATAACGCTGGTTGAAACCAATCTCATAAAGTTTTTCTGCTTCGCGGAAATTAGCCATGATTTTCTCAGCCGGATACTCAGGTCGATTGACCACCACATGGTTGCCGCCATCAAAATGTTTCCAGTCCATATCTTTTAGGTGTCCTTGTTCCTTCATACGGATGAAAAAAGGAGTTCCTGGTTGTGGTGTGCTTATGGATAACTGGAACCGCCATAACAATTCTCGATCCAGCAATTCACGAATCAAGTCGAGGGTTCTCTTATCACAATCATCGGTCGACCCTTCGCCACCGAATGTAAAGGTTCCGTAAAACTTCAATCCGATATTGGTTCCGTGCGCCATCAATTGTTTTAGTTTCGGGACATTGAATTTTCTTTGCAGTTCCATACCTTTGGCGGCGTGTTCACCTGCTGTTTCGATTCCGAGCCGCACCATGTAATAACCTGCACTCTTCATATTGTCGAGCACCTCTTCATCCATAGGCCATTGGCCGCACATGACATCGTATTTCAAGTCATCGAGTCCGTTTTCTCGAATGGCTTTAGTCAATTCGAGGATATATTTCTTGCTGCCGTTATGAACTTCTTCATCAAAGAAAATTCCTTCCAACTGTGGATATTTAGCTCGTAATGTTTGCAGTTCGTAAACTACATTTTCTGGGTTTCTCGGGCGCCAGTTGGGACGTTGGTAAGAAATATTTCCACACACGCAAAAGGTGCATGACAATGGGCACCCGCGTGAAGCATAAGCTTGAATTTCAAGATATTCGCTAGAAGGCTCGCCCGGCATTCCATAATCGAGGCGAGATACATCATCATCTTCGGGTAAAGGCAAGTTATTAACATCAAGTGGCGGGCGGATATTGGTGTTCGGCCACAGACCCATAATATCCTGATGATCTTTTCCCTGTAAAATATCGAGCACAACCATTTCGTATTCGCGCAGGATCACAAAATCAGCATATTCGCTGACTTCTTCTGGGAAGGTCGTCGGATGAGGACCGCAAAATATAAGCTTGGTGCCAAACCGACGTTTGATTTCTATACCAAATCGGCTATCTGCATCGATAGTGCGTGTGGCACAATCCATGATTAAATAATCAGGAGCAAATTCAGAAACCTTTTCGACGAATGCATCGTGATCCAGCTTATCCAAGCAACCATCAAAAAATTTGACTTCGTGGTCGGTATCCCTTTTTAAGATAGAAGAGCAATAAGCCAATTGCCAAGGGTAGTAGGTAAATATGTTAAGGTCTTTGGTGCTATTGGTCCAACGGCTTGGCGAATGAATCATGGCATAGCCATCAGCATCGATTCCAACGGAGTTACAAACGGCAACTTTCATATATTTCCTCTGCGCCAGCGTGGAGCTGGACTGATTAGATGGATACAGTAGCTTGAATGCTCTTTTTTCCGGAACCGGAAAGGACGGGTTCTCTGTCAAAAAGAGTCTAAAACTCATAACGGCCGAAATCAAATAAAACTTTACCTATAAAGGCTTTTGAGATGTTTATCGGGTTGATATTCCGCTTTCTAACGAGGTATTTTTCTGCGGTGATACCTTTCCCCGTTTCACCTTGACAAGGTAGGGTCAACTTGCAAAGATACCGATCCGCAATTTGACAAGAATAATTTGGAGGAACCATGGAAAAAATGGAGCAGCCGGAGGAAGAGCCTAAATCCGGATTTTTTGCCCGCCTTAAATCAGGACTGCAAAAAACACGTTCCAGCCTTGCGGGTGGATTAGAAAATATCGTTCAGGGCAAGGCAAAAGTTGGCCCTGAATTACTGGAAGAACTGGAAGAAACTCTCCTCATCGCCGATGTGGG
>JAJDBA010000147.1 GCA_029261675.1 Nitrospinaceae bacterium | reverse complement strand
CAACTGGTTTGGCGGCCAATATCGGCAATGGATTCTGTCAGCGGTATATTTTTGGGGCATACTTCAACACAAACCTGTGCATTGCCACAATCGGTGATTCCGCCTTCTCCCATAATAGCATCGAGTCTTTCCTCTTTATTCATGCTTCCTGCTGGATGCAGATTGAAGAGTCGGACCTGGTTGAAGGTTGCAGCTCCCATGAACGAATTATTCAGGGAGAATTGTGGACAGGCCTCAAGGCAGCAACCGCAAGTCATGCATTCGGACATGACATAGCGTTTGGCTCGATCCGAATCTGGCATTATAGCGCCTTCGCCGATATCATGGGATCCATCGATATCAATCCATGCTTTGACCTTTTTCAGGTTTTCAAACATTCGACTGCGGTTGACTTGCAAATCGCGCACAACTGGAAACTTCGACATAGGTTCCAGAGCGATGGGTTGTTCAAGCTTGTCTACAAGTGCTGTACAAGCCTGTCGAACTTTTCCATTGATGACCATGGTGCAGGAACCGCAAACTTCTTCGAGGCAATTGCAATCCCAAGTGACCGGGGCAACCGTTTTACCTGCCTTTGTGGTCGGATTCTTCTGGATTTCCATTAGACAGGAGATGATATTTGCAAACGGTTTGTGTGGAACTTGAAAGTTCTGCCAGTAAGATGGCGAACCCGGCTTGTCCTGTCGTTTGATCTTAAAGTTGATTGTTTTATCTGTCATGGTTTTATGAATGACTTCGCCGCTAGCGGCAAAGCCACGCCTTTTTTTTGGGTGACGACCTTTACTTGCGTTAATTCAACGCCTCAATCATATTTTCTCGGTCGTGGTGTTATTAATGAAGTGTCAACTTCATCATAAGTAATATCCGGTTGATTGTCTTTGAACTGTGCCACTGTAGTTTTTAACCATTTAATATTGTTTTCTTCAAAACGTTTCATATAGTCTAGATGACCTACTGGAAACTTATCTTCTGAAATGTCTCCATATTGTTTTTGCTCGAGGTATTCTATATATTCGTGCGGATCAAAATCTTTCGGCTGAGTTAAATCGAAATCGGGTTTGTAATGGCTGCCGCGAAACTCGTCACGTAGTAAAGCGCCTTTGGTGATGATTTTGGATAGATGGATCATGCAGAATAACTGGTTGATGAAACTTGGAGATGGGTTCGCCCAGTCACTCGTATCCACACATTTTACATCTTTGAAACGTGTCTCAATATCGTTGATTTCATCGGTCGCTTTTTCAAGTGATTTGTTGTCGCGCACGATGAGCACATTTGCGAGCATGATCTCCCCCAATTCCTGATGCAATTGGTAAGGATTTTCACGACCATTCATTTTTGTGATTTCTTTGAAACGGGTTTTCCAGTGATTACGCGCATCATCGAAAACCGTAGAAGGGATATCGTCGACTGATTTTTCCAGTGAGTCGGTATAGTTCATAATCCCTCGCGCCATCATCAGTCCTGTATAGATACAGCTCAGTAGTGAATTGGCTCCCAGCCTGTTGGCACCGTGATATTGATAGTCCGCTTCGCCTGCTGCAAAAAGTCCTGTGATGGAAGTCATCTGGTTGCGAGGTGAGCCGTGATCGATCAAACCATTTTGGTCGGGGCCATAATCGGTCCACAGTCCACCCATGGAGTAATGCACCGCCGGAAAAATTTTCATCGGATGGTCGCGCGGGTCCACACCGGTGAACTTGGTGTAAATATCCATGATTCCGCCGAGCCGGTTGTCAAGAAACTCTCTCGATTTATGTGTCAAATCGAGGTAGACCATCGGGTCGCCATCGACACCCATTTTCTGATTATAAACAATGTCATAAATTTCTCGGCTTGCAACATCTCTGGGAACCAGATTTTTAAACAGAGGATACTTCTCTTCCAGAAAATAAAACCGTTCGCTTTCGGGGATTTTATTTGGATCGCGCTTGTCGTCTGCTTTTCGGGGTACCCAAACCCTTCCGCCTTCGCCGCGAGCCGACTCACTCATCAGCCTTAATTTATCTTGCCCGGGAATAGCGGTGGGATGAATTTGGATAAATTCTCCATTGGCATACTTAGCTCCCTGTAAATAAGCGGTCGTAGCCGCCGCCCCAGTATTGACCACCGAATTGGTGGAGCGTCCATAAACCTGACCTGGTCCACCCGTAGCAAGAACAACAGCATCGGCTGGCAAGGTATAGATTTCATCGGTTTTTAAGTCATGAATCACGGCTCCTCGACAAATGCCATCCGAGTCGAGCACCGCACCCAGGTATTCGTGCCATTCCAAGGCTGTCGCGTTTCCATCATGGATGTTGCGCCGCACCTGTTCATCGAGAGCATAAACCAATTGTTGCCCGGTGGTAGCTCCTGCAAAAGCGGTGCGGTTGTACAGGGTGCCTCCGAATCGTCGAAAATCGAGATGTCCTTCACCCGTACGATTGAAGGCGACGCCCATGCGATCCATCAAGTGAATTATGGCAGGTGCCTGATGACACATATCGCGTACCAAAGGTTGATGCGCTAGAAAGTCGCCTCCTTTGATTGTGTCGTAAAAATGTTTTTCTGGAGAATCGCCCTCGTTTTTTGCATCGATGGCAGCATTGATACCCCCCTGTGCGCAAACGGAGTGCGAGCGTTTTAAAGATTGATACGACACAACGGTGACTTCTCCATTGCGTTCGCAAAACTTCATGGCCAAGGCCAGTCCGGCAAGCCCGCCGCCTATGATTACAATTTTTTTCTTGCGGTTCATCATAAAATTAACCTGCCACCGTTGCTTCTACGGGAATAGGGTTCATGTTGAATTCGAGAACCGTTGCGAGACCGAGAAATGTTAATCCTAGTCCCATAGCGGCGAATACAATCGCACCGTTGCGTTGCGCATTTTTCCCAATCAGGATTCCCCATGAGACGCAAAAACCCCAAACTCCGTTGCTGAAATGAAAAGTCGCGGAAACAATGCCAATTGTGTAAACCACTATTCCCTGCCAAGTCTGAAATTCTCCGTTGAGAATATCTATTAAAAATGGCGCGGCTTCAAACTGGTGTTTGCCTTCCCACAACTTGGCACCGACGGTTGTCCCCATATGATAAATCAGGAATAAAAATGTGATGGCTCCCGTTAAACGCTGCATCGTATAAAGCCAGTTACGCTGATAGCGGTAACGGAACATGTTGGTTTTTCCAACATGAATAATATAAAAGCCCATTAGTGAATGAAATAGCAACGGAATATAAATGAAGCCAATTTCGATCAGTATCAGGAAAGGCAAATTGTTGAGAGCATCAACGGCCAACTGAAAAGGCCAGACCCCAACCGTGCGTAAAGAATTAATAGATAAATGGATAACAAGAAAGGCTCCGATTGGGACGATCCCTGTAAGGGAGTGGAGCTTTAGAAGAATGTAATGGATTTCGTCTTTAGCCGGTTTTGTCATAGAAGAGGATACCGAATAGTTTTCGCTATAAAAGCTTTAGAATAAACAGGCAAATCCAGATACGCTACTATTCTTGCGCAAATTCAAATATCCTACAAGGATAATATATGAAAAAAGGCGTTTTATGGAGTTATTAGAGAGGGAAGTTATTAGAAATCGGATTCCAGCAACGGACGTTGCTTGAAGTCTGGATTGATTGGTTTGTCTTCTGTACAAATTCTCAAATTAACAGGGTCTTGTACAAACAGATCGACAAAACCGCATCTGCCACAGACACTAGGCTGTAACGGAACATTTTTTTCTATCCCGTGATCCTGCCGGACAACGACCACCAGATCCATTGTTTTTCTGTTCCTGAGGCCGATGTCGCCTTTGAGAATACTTTTTTCCCCGCATTTACTGCAGGTATCCCGGTTGTCGGTCATGCCGGGGCTCCTTTGCTTTGTTGAACTGCAAATTTTTTCTTTATTTACTGGAATCTATTGTAGCACAACAAAGTAATTTAGCCCATGGTCGCTTCGAATGCGTTTTCTGGAACATGCAAACGACGGATCAAATTTTCGGCTTCGTTCATCAATTCCATTTCTTCATTAACTCGTTCACGTAATTCCTTGCCTGCATGGAAACTTGGTTTGCGTCGAACTGGCAAATGAATCACTTCTCCCGTCAATGGCTTTTTCGCTACACGGGCTTTGTATTCATTAATTTTAAAAGATCCAAATCCTTGCACCACCACACGTCCGTCCTTAGCTAGGGTATCCATAATGGAATCTAGAAAAGCGGTAAGATAAGTGTCTGCGTCTTTCTTCGTAACTTTCATTCTGTATGCAAGCTTGTCTACCAATTGTACTCGTGTCATGATCCCCCCACTTAGTAAGCAGTTAAAAGAATATTACAATTGGGTTAAAGCAAAAATCGGGCCATTTTCCTTTATTTCTTTTAAGTTCAACTTTTTCAAATATTTAATTAAATATGTGCAAAATTTCTGAATGACAAGGAAGTATGATAAATAGTAAAAGTGTTAACTTATGTGCACAGTATAAAGGTCGGTTAACCAATGGATTTCAGCTATTTTACTGGGCGTTTCTTTCATGTACTTAATGGGATTAAATCGTGAAATATAACAAGCTTCTGGTTTATTTAACGCACCCGCATGTGGAGGTATGGAACTTCAAACCCGAGCATAAGACTCTGCTCCAGTCCCGTCTTCCGGGAACTACGGTACAGGTGTGTGCAAACTCAAAAGAGTTTAAAGATAAGCTGGCGGAAGCCGATGCGGTGCTCGTCTGGGTTTTCAAAGAAGAGTGGTTGAAAGATGCACCAAAGCTAAAACTCATTGCCACGCCCGCAGCTGGAAATGACTGGATTCCCTGGCAACCACCCGCGAATCTAAAACTTTCGTTTGGCGGGTTTCATGGGCCGATGATGGCAGAAACCGTTATTGGTGCGATGCTGCATTTTCTGAAAGCGTTTCCTTTATCAACAAAGATGCAGAAGAAGAATAAATGGGCCCGCATAAAAATTTCAAAAAGGCAGCAGTCTCTTTATAAGGCTCGAGTTACTATTTTAGGCTTTGGTAAAATTGGCAACACCTTGGGTAAATTATTAAAGCCGTTTGGTTGCCGGATTACAGGAATCAAACGTACAGCAATGGCGGTGCCAGATTATTTTGATGAAGAAGATGAAATTCTAACTCACGATAAATGGGAGTCCGTATTACCCGAAACCGATCATTTAATTTGTGCACTGCCCGGTGGGCCGGAGACCTTTGAAGTCTTACAGCCCATACATTTCAAAAATATGCAGAAGACCGCGTTTTTTTATAATGTTGGACGTGGGAATATTTATAAAGAACCTGATTTGATAGAAGCCTTGCAAGGAGGAGAAATTGCCGGCGCGTATTTGGATGTATTTGGCAAAGAACCTTTATCTGAATTTTCCAGATTATGGGGATTGGGCAACGTCCTCATTCAACCGCATATTTCTGCGGCCTCGCCACAATACCTGGAACTGTTCGTTGAAGAATTGGCGAATAGAATGAATATGGGGAGTGATTTTTAAGTGGAAGAAAAGGGTAGTTGCTGCCAGCGCTGAAAATTTATTTTGTGCTTGCTTTGCTCTCAGTGGTTTCCAGGACCACCAATGTGAAGTCATCAATAAAGTCATAGCCGTTCAGGTAGGTTTGTACATTAATTTTCAGTTCTTGGCCCAGTTTTTCAGCGTTCATCGATTTTCCCATTTCTTGAGCATTTTGTCTTAATCTTTCCAGACCATACATTTCCTGATCTATTCCTCGAGCCTCGGTGAGTCCATCGGTGTAGCAGATCAATTTGCTGTTGAGGGGGAGTTCGACCTCTTTCTCTTCCAAATCGTTATCGCAATGGATCATTAGGGGGAACCCTTTTGCGGTGTTGAGTTCTTGCACATGACCGGATTCGTAATCAATGAGAAGAGGTGGGTTATGTCCGGCAGATACATATTTCATGCGCCGAGTGGGCAGATGGACAACGCCATAAAAAGCGGTAATGAAATGCCCCGACTTTTGATTATCGCAAAGGCTTTGATTGATTTTTTCCAGCACCTCTTTTGGAGATCGAGTGGTGGATAAAAATGACCGCAAGACCACACGCATCATTGCCATGATGACCGCTGCGGGTGACCCGTGCCCGGAAACATCGGCAACGAGAATGCCGAGATGTTCATCATCGATACGAATAAAATCATAATAGTCGCCACTGGCTTTGGAAGAGGGCTGGTAATCGGCAAAGAACCGGAACCCGGGGATATCGGGAAGCTGATGACAAAGTAGGCTCTGTTGAATAGAAGCAATAATATCCTGTTCGCGTTCGATGAAGGCATAGGCATCCATCAATTCGCTATAGAGCTTTTTAGTTCTCAGTACTGCCTGCACTCGTGCCAGTAATTCTTCCGGCTCAAAAGGTTTTGCCAGATAATCTTCAGCACCGCTTTTGAGACCAATTTTCATGCTTTCAAGATCGCCTTTACCCGTGATGAAAATGATAGGCGTGAATCCGTTGTTTTCAGTGTCGAGGGCCTTAATTTTTTTGCAGGCTTCAAAACCATTCATCTCTGGCATTTCCACATCCATGAGAATGAGATCGGGCTTTTCATTCATAAAAGACTCGATGGCCACCAATCCGTTTTCAGCAGAACAAGTGTCGTAATCTTTTTGCAAAATATTTTTGATGACCGCGACGATGGTTTTCGAGTCGTCAACAATAAGAATTTTCAGTCGGCGTTCTGAAGGCGAACTCATAATAATTTTTAGGGGTTTAAGTTTGACATCAGTTGTAAATATAAAGGCAGGCGAAAAAAAGTCAATGAAAGAAAATTTTTCTTACAACCCTTCGTGAGTGCGGATGGAATATTTCTGACCATTGGAAATAATCTGCACGGCACCGTTTAAATCGGTGCGGTAAATTTCAACGCCGTTGTTTTTATAACGGTCCAGCGTTTCTGGGTGAGGGTGCTTCATGCGGTTGAGGTAGCCGCTGGAAAATACGACAGCATCGGGACGTGTTGTTTTGATAAAGGGTTCAGAATTGGAAAATCGGCTACCGTGATGCGGGCTTTTTAAAACATCCACCTTTAATTCGGGATAGAGGTTGACCAGTTTTTCTTCTACTTTATTGCCGATGTCTCCAGTAAAAAGCATGCTGAATTTTTGGTAGTCGAGCCGCAGAACTAGCGACAAATCGTTGTTCACTCTACGATCATTTTCTTCGAGACTTTCGTTTGGGTCTGGATGCAAAGGGATCAGTTGCGTTTCTCCTATCTTGAAAGCCTGATCTCTTTTTAAGGAAACGAGTTGAACGTTTTTCTCTTTTGCTTTTGCATACAACCGTTTCATACGGTAACCGGTGATGTTATCGCCGAAGGTGAGAAAGGTTTTAACGGGGAAGAGATCCAGAACAGAATCGAGTCCGCGAATATGATCGTTATCTGAATGAGTGGCTACCATATAATCGATGCGGTCGATTCCTCGGCTCCATAAAAACGGTGCGATTACGACTTTCCCGACATCAAGACTATTTTTGTAAAATCCGCCACCATCCATAATCAGAGTTTTACCATTAGGGAACTCTATGAAAATCGATTCTCCCTGCCCGATATCCAGAACGCTTACTGTTAATTCTTTTGGCGGCAAATGAAAAGTCCGTGGCCAGATGAGTATGGCAAGGGTAATTGCTGCCGTTGCAACCCAGACGGCTTTAAAAAACGTGGAGATTTCTTTGTGGAGAGCTTTATGCAACAAGGCATAACCTGCGCTGAGCAGTAAGGCGAAATAAAATACAATCCAAATGGCAGGCGGGGTCGCAAGATAAATGGATGCCCAGGGAAATTCTGCAACGAATTGCGGAATTATTAAAAACAGTTTGGTGAGATATAAAAACGGAATGGCTGGTAGCATTGCCAGGCTTTGCGAAACCACTCCTATGCAAGTAACCAGCAAGACTCCCGGAATGAGTAACGCCGCCAGGGGAACCAGAAACAGGTTCAAGAAAGCCCCCACAATACTTATGCGGTTAAAGTTAAAAAGCAATATGGGGAGAGTAGCAAAGGTGACGGTGAAAGATATTAGAGCGCTGCCAATAAATATTTTTTTCAATCTGGATTTTATCGATCCTGATTCGAGTGAATGAAGTTCTTTACCCAGTAGCTTCTGGTGCCAGGGAGGTTCCCCCAATTTCGATAGTGGATCGTCTCCCATTTCTTTTAATAATTGAATGACCCATAAAATTCCTGCTACGGCCAGAAACGATAATTGAAATCCTGGGTCGATCAGGGATTCAGGTTTCCAAAGAAGAATGAAAAAAGCCGCAGATAGAAAAGCATTGAACAGGCTGTTTTGACGGTTGATGATGATAGCGATTAAAAATGCACTGATCATGATTCCCGCTCGAAGCGATGAAACTTTTGCCCCGACTACAACCATATAAAGAAGAACGGGGATAAGGCAGAGGAAAGCGGTCCATTTCCCGCTATGCCCTGCGCGTGCGCTATCGGGTTTGAATCGATAGAGCATATAAAAAACCAATGGCATGATTAGAAAGTAAAAGGCGCTGGCGACAAACCCGATATGCAATCCAGACACTGCTGTTAAATGTGCCAAGCCTGTGGCGATGTAAGCCTCTTTGATCTCTGGTGAGAGAGAATCTTTCATTCCAAACACCATGGCTTGTAACAACTTGCCTTCGTCTTCTGGAAAGAGTTGGGAAAGGCTGGCTAGCATCCTTTCTCGCAACTGTTGCGGGAAAGCATAATAAAAAGGTAGGTCGAATTGCTCGAGCCGGATAAGGGACTCGGGATCGGAAACGTTGCCAATTAAGTGAATGCCTTTTGAGCTTAAATAAGAGGCGTAGTCGAATCGACCTGGATTTTTAAAATTTCTTGGAATTTTAAGTCGAACTTTCTCGAACCGAACTTTGTCTCCTGCCTGAAGAAGGTCGTGAGGTTTGTAGATGGCAATTCGCGCTCTACCAGAAATTTTTTTCGTACTGGTTTCCGTTTCAACAGACTCTACGTCTAAAAAATAAAATGTTCGGTCTTCAAGAACCTGTGGTGAGGAATACAGCTTGCCCTCCACTGACGTGGTTTTTCCTTCTTTAATATGATGAACGATGTTGTCGAGAGGTAGAGAACTTTTATTTGGGTACAGAAGTCCAAATACAAACAATAGAACCAGTATTGCTGTCTTGTTGGGAGAGATATTGTTTGTTGAGCGGTTCAGGAAAAAGATGGCAAGGATCAATATGAAGACACAAGCCAGATAAGGAGCAATAAAAAACTTTGCTACATTCCCGAGAAGGCCAGCAATGAATGCTAGTAGGAAAGGTAGAATGGGTGGAACACGCGCTCTATCGTGAATGCTGGCATTTTCAAACCATTTTTTCACGAACGGTTTCATGGCTCTCCCATCACCTGCAGGTCGATCTGTCGTCTGGAAAGATCGACATTGGTAACGCGCACTTTTACTCTATCTCCTATCTGGAACACGCGATGTCGTCTTTGTCCTATCAATTTATGTTCGGTTTCAATGAAGAGGTAATAATCATCCATAATGCTGGAGATCTTTACCAGACCTTCTACAAAAACATCTTCCAGTTCGACAAAAAAACCAAAGCCTGTCACCCCCACGATGAGTCCGTAGAAAGTCTTTCCAATTTTATCGGTCATGAATTGCGCCCGCCGAAGACTTGTAATTTCTCTTTCGATGGACATGGCCTGGATTTCCATTTGAGTCGACTGCTCGGATATTTCAGATAGCGAAGCTTTAAGGGCCTTCTTATCTTTCTTAGAACATTTATGTTTTAGATATTTTTTTATGATCCGATGGACGATCAAGTCTGGGTATCTGCGAATGGGCGAAGTGAAATGTGCGTAGTGAGGAAACCCAAGACAATAATGACCGGGATCAGACTCGGAATAACGTGCTTTTTTCATTGTCCTCAGTAGCAGGGTGTTGACCACTCTTTCTTCTGGGGTGTCTTGGATTTTTTTTAACAAAGCGTTCAAGTCCTGCGAACGAATTTTGTCAGGAGAAGAAAGCCGTAAGCCAAAGGACCCGATGAATTCCTTGAACTGAGAAAGTTTGGTAGGATCTGGAGATTCGTGAACCCGATGAATGCAGGGGATGTCTTTTTCATGCAGGCTAAGAGCGACGGCTTGAGTTGTCGCCAGCATAAATTCTTCGATCAGGTGGTGTGCAGCGTGATGCTCGTCAATAGCGATTTGTTGTACGTTACCGTGGGCGTCGATGCGGAGGTCGGG
>JAJDBA010000146.1 GCA_029261675.1 Nitrospinaceae bacterium | reverse complement strand
CTCAAAAAAGAGGGGTATAAGTTTTCATCGGATACCGACACCGAGGTGATCGCGCATCTTCTTGAGAAATTTTTTAAAAAAAGCCGCAATCCTGAAAAGGCATTGGTGAAAACCCTCAATCTAATTGAAGGAACCTTTGCTCTGGCTTTTATTTGTACCTACCTGCCGGGTCATATATTTTGCGCCAAGCGAGAGTCCCCCTTAATGTTGGGGATTGGAGACGAGATAAAATTTGTAGGCTCCGACTTTAATGCATTCATAGACCATACTAAAAATGCGGTAATCCTGGATGATGGAGAATACGCCATACTTTCCCGCGACTCTTATGTTGTTAAGAGTATTCTCAATGAAGAAGAAATCGTTAAACCCATTACCAAAATTGAATGGGACAGTGAAACATCTAAAAAAGGGGGATACCCTCATTATATGCTCAAGGAAATTTATGAGCAGCCACAAACCATTTCCAATGCCCTCGATTTAGAACCTTCTGGCCTCGACGATGTTGTGGAGATGTTTGCGAAAGCAGAGTCTTCTTATTTTCTGGGAGTGGGTACGACTTTCTATGTTGCTAAATATGCGCAATATATATTTTCTGAATTAGCGCAGAAATTCATTGCTCCTATTAGTTCGGATGAGTTTTTAAGCTTGGCGAATGTTGATAAAAAAACTCTAGTGTTTGCCATGTCGCAATCGGGTGAAACTTTCGATACGCTTTCTGCTTTGAAATTTTCCCAATCGAAAGGTGCTAAGACTGCGGCGATAGTCAACGTGATGGGTTCCTCCATTGCGAGGATGGTCGATAAAGTTGTTTTGCAAGGGTCTGGCCCCGAAATTTGTGTGATCAGCACTAAGGCGGCGCTATCGCAAATGGTTGTTCTCACTTTGCTAGCGATGAAGTTGGGACTAAAGAACAAGGTCATTAGCAAAAAAGCGTATCAGGAGAACTTGAAATCTTTAAACGAACTGCCGGCAATCATTCAGGGAGTTTTAAACGAGAGGTCGGGTTTTATCCATCGCATCGCAAATAAATATTGTAAAAACAAAAACTGGTTGTACCTAGGGCGTGGAATTTATTATCCGATTGCTCTGGAAGCCGCTTTGAAAATGAAAGAAGTGGCTTATGTGCATGCTGAGGGAATGCCAGGTGGATTTCTTAAGCATGGTACCCTCGCCATGATAGATGATGATATTTCTTCCATCGTCTTCGTGCCCCCAAAAGAGAAGAAGGATTTATATCAATCAACAATTCATAGTATTGAAGAAATTCGTGCTCGATCTGGGTTTGTACTGGGAATCCATTTTACGGATCAAGGGAAAAACCAAGATTTATTCAGTGAAGAATTGATTCTCCCCAATGTCCCTACTCTGACCGCTCCACTCATTCAACTGGTGATTGGTCAATTATTTGCTTATTTTACCGCAACCTCCCTCAAAAGAAATGTTGATAAGCCTCGTTCTCTGGCAAAATCCGTTACGGTGGGTTAAAAAGTATAATATTCTATTGCCAGCCCTCTTGACCGTCTGCTAAATTACCCCCTTCTGAAATTTCATTAAGGTTTATCTATGTCTGAAATAACTGTGAATACTGCTTTAACTATTGCTGGCTCGGATTCGGGTGGTGGAGCAGGTATTCAAGCGGATCTAAAAACGTTTTCATCTCTTGGTGTCTTTTGTAAAACCATCATTGCCTCCATAACTTCGCAAAATTCCTTTGGTGTGCAATCGACTCATGATTTACCGGTGGACGTGATTGAACAGCAATTCCGTGCAATTTCTGAGGATAAAAAATGTCAAGCGGTGAAAACTGGGATGCTTGGCAATGAAGAAACAGTTTGCATGGTTGCGAAATTGATTAAGAAAAGCCGATTGAAAAACGTTGTGGTCGATCCGGTTGTGATTTCTTCCTCAGGAAAACGTTTGTTGACGCGAGGCGGGGTGGAGGCACTGAAAAAACATTTGCTTCCTCTTGCATCTCTGGTTACTCCTAACATAAAGGAAGCTGAATTGCTTTCGGGGGTAAAAATCAAAAGTGAGTCAGACAGAAAAAAAGCCGCTCGCGTAATTTTGAAAACAGGTGTGCGAGCTGTTTTGATTACCGGTGGACATCTTAAGGGTGATCCTGACGATTTGTTGTTGGATAGCATAGGGGTGCAGGTTTTTTCATCAGAACGTTTATCGAAAGCAGATATGCATGGTACGGGTTGCGTGTTTTCTGCAGCAATTACGGCCAGATTGGCTAAGGGTACACCTCTTCGGGAAGCCATTGGAGATGCTAAAAAATATATTGGTCAAGCTATTGTTGGAGGGGTTGCTTCTGGTAATGGCACTCTATGTGTTGAACCTTTTGCTACTATGTATCGTGAAAGTGAAAAACAACAATGCCTATGTGATCTAGAAGAGGCAATGGAAATTTTCACAAAGGAGCGGATCGGAAATTTGGTTCCAGAGGTTCAGACTAATATTGGTCTAGGTTTGAGCAACGCCAAAAAGCATGAGGATGTTTTGGCTATTCCTGGGCGCGTTATAAAAAATGGAGAAGATATTTTTACCGGAGCACGACCGCAATTTGGCGGTTCTCGCCATGTGGCCAATATTGTGTTGACGGTGATGCAGCACGAGCCAGATATGCGAGCGGTGATGAATATAAAATATACCGATGCTTTGTTAAGAATCTGCAAGAAGCTGAAATACAAAATTGCTTCTTTTGATCGTTCCAAAGAACCGAAGAAAGTTCGTGTTCGTGAAGGTTCTTCACTCGAATGGGGAACCGAAAAGGCAATAACGAGTTTTGGCTCTGTCCCGGATATTATTTATGATCTGGGAGGGATAAGAAAAGAAGAGATGATTCGAGTGATTGCTGAAGATATGGAATCTTTGGTGAAAAAGATTCTAGATATTCATCGGCTATATAAAAAAGAAGGGTAGAGCCTATAACAAAGTTTTATCTACCAGAATTTCAGCTCCCGTTTTTAAATTTTCAATCCACTCTTGAAAAGCTTGGCGGCTTTTTTCTATTTTAATTTTATTGGCTATTTGTCTGGTCTGTTCACTATCAGGTTCACCGGCTGTTTCTATGTCTGCCAACTTATAGAGGTAAAAACGATCGCGGACTTTTGCAGAGCCGAATTCTCCTGTTTTCATGGCAAAGGCTTTTTCTTTAATCTCATTTATGTTGCCGATACCTGGAATAGACTCTGCTTTACTGAAGAAGGGCGTGTTGCGGATGCTCATATCGTATCCTTTAACTACTTTTTCCAGATCTTTGTCTCTAGCTAGGTTTTCTTTTAATTCTTCAAACTTTTTCAAGGTAGCGGCTTCATTATTACTTTCTGTTAAAGCCTCTTTCGCCTTTTCCGCAACTTCACTCAGCTCAGGAATATATTTGGGCTTTTCTTCGATAACTTTTAGCACAAAAGATACTTCAGGGGTAATGATAGGTTCACCAACTTTGTCCTTTTCCAAGCTAAAAGCTGTATTGAAAAACTCGGGTTGGTTGCCGATTTCAAGGAGTGTATGGTTTTGTCTGGAAAAGAATTCTGTTTCTGCTGTTTGCAACTCATGACCTTCTGCGGCTTTACTCAGGTTTCCATCTTGTTGGGAGGCCTGATGTATGCGTTTGATAATTCGTTTTACACGTTGCCGGGCTTTGATTTCTTTTAGGGATTGAATGATCTCATCTTTAACTTCAGAAAGCGGTTTAATCCGTTTTTCCGTCATGCTTTCCAACTTGATAATGTGGTAGCCAAAAGGGCTAAGAACAGGTTGGCTAATTTCACCTGGTTTCAATTTGTCGAGAGCTTTTTCAAATTCAGATACCATAGTTCCCTCGGGGAACTCTCCCAAACTACCGCCATTTGCCCCTGATGAAGGATCGTCAGAATGTTTTTTAGCCACCTCGCTAAAGTCGGCGCCTTTATTCAGTCTTTCTAAAAGCTCGTTCGATTTTAGTTTTGCTTTTTCATCGGCTTGCTTTTGTTTTTCTTTTTCCGTTGAATCTCCTTCAATGTCTGAAGGTTTAATGCTGGTAAGGATATGGCTGGCTTTATATTTTTTCTTTACATTGAAGTTGGCGATTTTGGTTTGGTAAAAATCTTCAATATCTTCTTCTCTGGGTTCAATTTGTGATTGGTACTTTTTAGGTTCAACTTTTACAAATTGCACTCGGATTTGTGGAGGGATTTCGAATTTGGATTTGTTAGCTTGAAAATAATCTTTGAGAGCTTGGTCTGAGATTGTTGTTTTAGATGTGAAATTATCATTTGTAAACCTCACATACTCAAGCTTTACCTTGTCTTCTTGGTTGCGGAACTCTTTTAATATCTCTGACTTTGAAGCTTTGGCGTTAGTGCGGAATATTTTTTCAAGTTTGTCGAGCAAAAGCGTTTCGCGTTGGGTTTCTTCAAATTCGCCGGGTGTTAATCTTTGGCTCTTGATATAATTTCGATAGGCTGGTTCGCTGAATTTCTTGTTACTTTGAAATGCGGGTATTTTTTTAATGTAAGAGATCACTTCTTCGTTACTCACCTGGATGTTCTGCTTGCCTGCTTCTAGGAGAAGAATTTTTTTCTGGATCAAAGCTTCTAAAGCCTGATTTTTTAGATCCAGTTTCTTTATCATGTCATTTGAAAACTGGCTTTTGAATTGTTGTCGGTAAAAGTCTACGAGATTATTAAATGTACGCTCGTACTCCCCTTGATGAATTTTCTCTCCATTCACCGAAGCGATAACTCCACCGCCAGAACCGGAAGATCCTCCCATTCCCCATGAATAAAATATGGTGCCAATAAAAGCAAAAATAATTAACCAGAGGATGGCTTTAATCATCCATGAATCAGCGTGTTCGCGAATTATACTTAGCATTAAACCTTCCGGGACGTGTTCGTTTGTAAAGCCCTCTATCTTATAAAAGGCCAAAGAGAATCGCAAGCCAATAGTACGGGTTTATAGTTTCAAGTGAAGATTTCTTGCACCAGAGTTTGAAGAATGAGGGATTGGCGAAGGTGTGGGGCTTTTATCTTGCAATTAGCGCGACCCCTTGTTATAAAGAAAGGTGTGGAAAAACAATTAGTTAGATAAGCTATTGGAAACTTAGAGAGGTCAGTTGGAGTGTTAAATTTTTTCTGGGATTTGTTCTCGAACGATTTAGCGATTGATTTAGGAACAGCTAATACTTTGGTGAACGTCAAAGGGCAGGGAATTGTTTTGCGAGAACCTTCGGTCGTAGCTATCAATAGTACTACAAAAGAGGTTCAGGCTGTAGGGGAAGAGGCTAAGCAGATGCTTGGAAGAGCCCCGGGTAGCATTACTGCCATTCGCCCTATGAAGGATGGTGTCATTGCACACTTTGAAGTTACTGAAAAAATGATCAGTAGTTTCATCCAAAAAGTTCACAATAACAGAAAAACTCTGGTTCGACCAAGAGTGCTCATCGCCGTTCCATCGGGAATTACCCAAGTAGAAAAACGAGCAGTTCGAGATTCTGCA
>JAJDBA010000145.1 GCA_029261675.1 Nitrospinaceae bacterium | reverse complement strand
CGGTGACCGAGAACATCATGGAGCATTCCCGCGACCCCATCATTATCGTTGTATCAAACCCTCTCGATGCGATGGTTTACATGGCAAAGAAAACGGGCAACCTTCCAAAGAATAAAATCATAGGTATGGCAGGTGTGCTTGATTCGGCACGGTTGCGGACATTTGTTTCGCTGGAACTGGGTTGCTCCCTGGTTGATGTAGATGCAATGGTGCTTGGTGGACACGGCGATTCCATGGTGCCTCTTCCCCGTTATACTACGGTTTCCGGGATATCGATCACGGAATTGATGACCCCCGAGCAAATCGAGCGAGTGGTAGAACGCACACGAAAAGGTGGCGCAGAAATTGTTTCTCTTTTAAAAACAGGCAGTGCTTTTTATGCTCCAGGTGCTTCGGTTGTGCAAATGATAGAATCCATTTTGCAAGACAAACGTCGCATCCTCCCATGCACCGCTTATCTCGAAGGAGAATATGGCTGGAGCGGAATTTTCTTTGGTGTGCCTGTTATGATGGGCATTCACGGAATTGAAAAAGTTATCGAACTAAAAATGACAGAAGAAGAAAAGGTGGCACTAGATAAATCCGCTCAGGATGTTAAAAAGACCTGTGACGAAATCGATGCCATTCTCGCCGGATAAAACTGAAGGAAACTAACTTACCCCCCTCTTTAGTTTTTTATAAAACCTAAAGGGGGATTTTTATTGTCTCGAAAAGCGGAACGTTTCATAAACACTTACCCCATCTGGTTTGCCATCACATTCCAATGGAATGGATCTCCAAAACTTTTTATCCCATTTCCATCTAGGGTTCCATTCATCATCGGGATCATCTTTAACGCACACGCGCCAAACAGTACCTTCCAGTTTTTCCTTTGAAATATCCAAAGTGATGAAGTGATTCATCAACGCTCTGTTAGCCAATGCGTCAAACACATCTTTCGGTGCAGTACGTTTATCTTTATTTTGCTGATCGGCAAAAGGTTTGAAGGTCGCACCCCCTCCGCCTGAGACAATGTGCATCGTCCCATCTCCGCTATGATATTTTCCTGACACTGATTTCACGACCTTGAAAGTGTTCTCTTCAATCGGACTCATCGGATGAAATCGTTCGTACGAATGTTGATTGCCAGCTAGAACCAGATCGGGTTTCAGAGCATTTAATTGTTTAAGAACCGTATCTCGCTTGTCGAGGTACCAGGCAGTGGTGATTGCCGGTTCGTGGACAGCGAGAATGATCCACATGCCTTTTTCTCTCGCTTTCTTGATGCGTGGAGCAAGCCAGGAAGTCGGGTCTTGCCAGGGATAGTTATGGATAACTCCTATCAAAGCATTTCCGATGACACGTGTTCCATCAAACGGTCGTGGACCGGGGGTGTCAAACCTGGAATCGAGATGGTTAATTTTGTTCCAACATCCTGATGCCTTAGGCTTCCATTTTTTTGGTGCCAAATCGTTATCGCCAATAACAAATAATTTTATTGGATAAGGGTCGGAAAGAGTCTCTTTGATTTCTTTGATATATCTGTCTGGACAAGATTGGGGAAAAAACTTGGGTTGATAAACAAAGTCTCCAAGATGCAGTAAGGCATCCGCATTTTTTTCGCGCATGGCTTTTTGCACCGCCATAAAACCGGGATGGTAGGCCCTCTCGCCTGTCCCCGTATCACCCACTACAACAATCCGTGTTGCGCTTTCTCCTATTGAGTAATTCACAAATAGGACGAGGGAAAGAAGGAAAATAATTTTTATCGCAAACCATTTCATGATCAATGCAGTCCTTCTGGAAGAGTTTCTATGAAAGCGCGAATTTCATCGCGAACTCTGCGGTAATGACCTATCGCTTCTTCATCTGTCTTTGCTGTTTGCGCCAGTTTGGGAGGATCGTCAAACCCGTGATGCACAACAGTAGTAGCGCAGGAAAAAATCGGACAGTTCTCATCCGCATGTCCGCAAACGGTGACCACAATATCAAAAGGAATCGTTTCCACCTCTTTCACGCGCTGCGACTTCTGCTGGGTAATATCTACCCCTGCTTCCTGCATGACTTTCACCGCGTTGGCATTGAGGCCATGCGCTTCGAGTCCAGCCGAAAATGCCTGAATAACATCGCTCTTCAAATGCCGTGCCCAGCCTTCCGCCATCTGACTGCGACAAGAATTACCCGTGCACAAAAACAAAATTTTTAGTTTGTCCCCCATACCCTCAGCCTACCACCCACTTGCGCGGGAGGCAATAAGGCTATGAATATTGGAGGTCTATAGCAAAGAGCTTGGCGGATTTGCTTATCTTTTTGGACATCGACCTATTACCTGCGGCGGTTCGCCTCTTGATTTTCGTCTAATTTTCGCCTAAGATGAAAGGCATAAGGAGGGTTTAATATGCATCTCACCAAGCGTCAGCGAGAAATCTATGAGTATTTGAAGGATCATATTCGCAGTCGAGGATATGCGCCGAGCATCGCCGAGATTGGTAAACAGTTTAACCTCAGCTCTCCGGCGACGGTGCACAAACACCTGTCGCATCTTGAAGAGAAGGGGCTGATTCGCAAACAGCAGAACCTGAGCCGTGCTATTGAAGTGGTGCCCGAATCGGGCAATGCTTTGTCCTATCCTCTACTGGGAGAAATCGCCGCAGGAAAACCTTTGGAAGCTCTTGATCAGAGCGAAGTGGTTGAGCTCTTGCCCGATGGCGGGGATAAAGATGTTTTTGTCTTACGTGTCAAAGGCAATTCGATGATCGACGACCATATTCAGAGTGGAGATTATGTGATCGTTGAAAGGCGTAACATAGCTGAAAATGGTGAAACGGTGGTGGCACTGATCGATAACGATCGCGCAACTTTGAAACGCTTTTACCGCGAAAATGGACGAATACGATTACAGCCAGCGCATCCTGATATGAAACCTATCTACGTTCGCGAAGGTGACTTTGCCATCCAGGGCGTAGTCATTAGCGTCTTAAGGAAGTTCGATAAGTAAGAGGTTGAATTGAAAGAAATTTTACATGTCGATATGGATGCATTTTTCGTGTCTGTCGAGGAAGTGCTCGATCCGTCTTTGAAGGGCAAGCCTGTAGTGGTAGGCGGCCGGGCCACGCCCGCTGGAAATGGTGCAATAACTCCTCAAACCGAGAATACTTTAACCAACCCAAAAAAGATATTGGCATCTGCTCCCCTCGCTAGAGGAGTTGTCTCTGCAGCATCTTATGCGGCGAGAAAATTCGGCATTCATTCTGCCATGCCTATTGCGAGAGCGAAACGTCTTTGTCCGCACGCCATTTTTTTGCGCGGTTCGCACCGACTCTACAGCGAATATTCGGCTAAGGTATTTGAGATTCTCAGAAGTTATTCGCCTCTGGTTGAACCGATGTCTCTCGATGAGGCATTTGTTGATTTGACAGGGTGTGGAAAATTGCACGGTCCGATTCTGAAAACAGCTGAAAGAATTCGCAACGAGATACGCGATCGACTCGGACTTAATGCCTCCATCGGTATTGCCACAAACAAGCTCATGGCAAAAATAGCTTCAGCTTATTGCAAACCAAACGGAATGTTGTGGATCGCGCCAGGCAAGGAACAACAGTTCCTAGCTCCACTTCCTATAAAACGCATCCCGGGAATCGGTTCCAAAGGCTGTGCTAGGTTGAATCGCATGAGTGTCAAATCGGTTGCCGATCTTTCTCGTCTTCCACTGGAATTATTGGAAGAGACGTATGGTAAATGGGGTGCATCGCTTTATCGCAAAGCAAGGGGAATCAGCAACAGTCCGGTCAGCGCAGAAACCGAAGATCCACGTTCTATCAGCCGGGAAACGACTTTTGCAACGGATTCCATAGACCCCTTGTTTCTCGAGTCGACACTCAGTTATCTGACAGAAAAAACTGCAGCGCAACTTCGAAGTAATGGATTATTTGCCAGCACAGTTGCGTTAAAGTTAAGATACTCTGATTTTAAGACGGTGACCCGTTCTCAAACTTTGGGCTGGCCAACAGCAGCGGATCACACGCTTTTAAAGACGGTAACAAAATTATTTCGCAAACTCTTTAACGACAAGACCCAGGTGCGCCTGATCGGGGTTGCCCTTTCGTCTCTTACGGCGCACCCTTGCCGACAGGAAGATTTGTTTGACCTGAAAGACGGCGACCGCTGGGACGGACTCTATCAGGGGATTGACCGGATACGTGAAAAATACGGGTTCCGCTCCATCCTCCGTGCGACTTCGGGCAACGCCCGAAAGTAATAGGTCAGAACTTTAATGGGCAAATCGACATCACTATGCTTCTAAAAGAATTTATCAAATAAATCCAAAATGAATATTGAAAATATGAGAAAAGAGTTTCCTGTAACAGAGGAGTATATTTTTTTCGATCACGCCAGAGTTGCACCTTTACCGGAACGAGTGCGAAAGGCGGTCACTGCTTTTGTCGACGACGCTACTCGCTATGGTACGGCTCATTACGAATCCTGGATATTGGAATTGGAACACACCCGGAAAAAATTCGCACAACTCATTAACGCTGACATCGATGAAGTGGCTTTCATCAAAAACACATCGGAAGGAATCTCCATCGTCGCAAATGGATTCGATTGGCAACCAGGCGACAATGTTGTCATCCCTGACATTGAATTTCCCGCTAACGTTTACCCATGGTGGAACTTGAAACAACGAGGTGTTGAAACGCGCATGGTGAAGTCCATTGAAGGACGAGTTCTATTCGATGATCTGGTAAAACAAGTCGACGACAGAACGCGAATACTCTCTATCAGTTCAGTGGAATGCAACAGTGGATTCCGAAGCGACCTCAATCGTACTGGTGCTTTTTGCAAAGAAAAAGGAGTTTTGTTTTTTGTAGATGCCATTCAGAGCCTTGGTGTCTTACCTATGGATGTAAAAAAAGATCACATCGATTTTCTTTCTGCGGATGGACATAAGTGGATGCTAAGCGTTGAAGGGTTGGGAGGATTTTATATCTCAAAAGAGGTGATGGATAGAATTCGTCCGGTGACAATGGGCTGGGGCAACGTGATCAACGCAGCAAATTTTATGGACTATGATTTTACCCTCAAAGAAGATGCGAAAAAATTTGAAGAGGGGACACCCAACACGATGAGCATTTACGCTTTCGGTGCGGCGCTGGATTTACTGCTTGAGGTCGGTATCGACAATATCGAGAAACGTGTGATGCATCTGGGTAATTGCATCATTACTGAATTGAACCGACGAGATATTAAAGTTTACAGCTCCACTTTTTCAAAAGAACGTTCTGGAAATATTTCGTTCATCTTGGATCAAGATGTCAGCCCACTCTATTCATATATGATGAAAAATAAAGTCAAACTTACGGTACGCGATGGACTGGTGCGCTTCTCCCCACATTTCTATAATACCGAAGATGAAATACTAAAAGTTTTTGATCTGCTAGATAACTTCTTAAAGAAATAGTTGACAGCGAACCCATTTAAAGACCATTATAAGTTAGTTGAATAACTTACTAATTTTAATTCATGCCTAAAACAAGTGGTAAAAGAGAAAAACTGGTAGATTCTGCTGGCAAATTATTTCATCAAGTAGGGTTCAATCAAACCTCGCTTGCAGATATCGCTGAAGACTCTGGTGTTCCTTTAGGAAATGTTCACTATTACTTCAAAACTAAAGCAGAATTGATTTTAGAAGTACTAAATCATAGAAGTGAAAGATTAAAATCCTGGTACGAAGAATTAAATGAATTACCGAGTCCGAAAGAGCGCCTGGTGGCAATGATAGATGACACTTTAACCTTAAGACATAAACTTGCTAAATATGGTTGCCCTGTTGGCAGTCTATGTCAGGAATTAGATAAGGAAAGAGAACCGATCTCTAAAAAGGCAGACGGGCTGATAAAGATGCAATTAAAATGGATATCTGAGCAATTCGTCGAATTAGGAAAAAAGAATGCTGAAGAATTAAGTCTTCAATTGATTGCCTCTCTTCATGGTACTGCCGTTGTCGGAAATGCATTAAAAAGTCCCAAGATCATTGAAGAAGAGTTGGGCAGGCTAAAAAGCTGGGTAAAAGCCATGTAAAAAAATTTACACGGATATTTAGTTATCTAACTAACATAATACAAACTGAAAGAGGGAAACAATGAACATTAAAGATTCAGTTGCACTGGTGACAGGTTCTAACAGGGGAATTGGAAAAGCTTATATTGAAGCCTTGATTCAAAAAGGTGCAAAAAAGGTGTACGCGGCAATGCGTGATACTGAAGTATATAAAAGAGATCATTCAGGATTTGCAAATGAGCACAAGGGGACGGTTGAACTGATAACTCTTGATGTAACCAACGAAGAACAAGCCAAGCGATCCGCCGATTTAGCATCGGATGTAGATTTGCTAATAAACAATGCCGGTGTAGCAATCTACCAAGGATTAATCAGTGCAGAAAATCTGGAGGCTGCTCGACAAGAAATGGAAGTTAATTATTTTGGAACTTTGTCGATGGTTCGAGCCTTTTCTCCTGTCTTGAAAAATAATGGAGGCGGGGCCATTGTTAATATTCTCTCGATCGCCAGTCTGGTCAATTTCCCAATGCTGGGCTCTTACTCTGCATCCAAAGCAGCCCTTTATTCTCTTACTCAAGGGGTTCGCGCAGAACTGACTGAACAAGAAACACAGGTGTTTGGTGTTTACCCAGGCCCTATAGATACGGACATGGCCGCAGGGGTACCTATGGAGAAGGCACCTCCCTCCGAAATTGCACAGGGGACATTTGAAGCGATGGAAAAAGGAACTGAAGATATTTTCATTGACCCCTTTGCTGTCCAATTTGAGAAGGAATACAAAGACAAGCCTTTTGGTTATGCTAAACAATTTGCAGAGATGCTACCGGAAAGTATTTCCTAAAGATTGTGTTTTAAGTTTTTGAAATTAATTTACTTCAAACACCGGAAAAGCGGGTCACGAAGTTTCTTAATTTCTCTTTGGTTTGGATTCGGTGGGCAAGTTTGATAGCCTTTTCTTTGCTGTTAAACCGGTCCACCTGAACGCGATAGATTTTATTTGCGTTACGGGTGATAAAGGCATCATAACCTTTTTTCTTCAGAGATTTTTCCAGCTTCTTTGCGTAGGCCATGGTTTTATAGGCTCCCACCTGAATAGTGTATAGCAATGGTTTTTTAGGCGGAGACTGTTTGATCACAGAGTTTGATTGGGTTGCTGGCGGGGTTTCTTTCTTTTTATATTCTATTACTATTTCGGGTTCAGCAATTGTAGCGCGCAAGGAATTCATTGGAATAGGTTCTACCGGAGAACCCTTAATTTTATTTTTTCCGGGCAGAGGACTCATTTCAGATTCCACTCCCTTGGTTTCGTTGATGGGTGCATTTACATTTTGCTCGACTGGAAGGCTTGCAGGTATGGCTGCAACCTTAGGTGCTTCCGTGCCAAAATCAGATAATTCTGATTCTTCATCCAGAACCAAAGCTTGTTGCCATTCGGATTTGAGTTGTTGCAGTTCATCAATTTTTTTCAAATCGTTGGTGGCATTTTGTGCGATCACGGGTTCTTCGAACTGGCTTTCCTTATTGGCTTTGCTGGGGCGTTTTATCAGCAAGGTCAGCTTGTCCACCATATTGGAAGTCATGCGGCGAAGGTTAAACTTATTGGTAACGAACTGAATCGGTGCGAGGATCGCGGTTGTGATTCCCGTTGGAATTTTTCCTATTCCCGAGAAGTCTTGTTCGGTCTGCTCTGCCCGCCAAAGAATCTCCCCGCTCCTTGTATCTACCATTTGCACGGAGACGCTCAATTCTATAGAGGAGTGTACGACTAAGTAGGATCGCTCGACTTTATTGATGCGACTGAAAACAATAGCATCTACCCCCAAAATTTCTCCAAACTGCATGGGGTTGATTGTTAAAAAGTTTGACGGATCTGTCAGTTTGTTTTGTTTCAATAGTCCATCAACGACATAGCGCTCCAGCAACTGGAATTTGGATTGTTTGAGATTGGCATACAAGCCGAGACGAAACATTTCGGCCATTTCTTTTTGCCCCACATCGCTTGTCTCGATAGGAAGAATAGCAACGGTCTGATTTTTGGAAAGAGCCATCAGGTTGCCTGCAACCTTTGTCTGCAAATCGCTAGCGCAGGCGGAAACCGACAGAGCTAGGAATCCCATCAACAACCCTTTCCAAAAAATATTGTATTGCTTATTTTTCATAAATCAGATGATTTTTCCATTTGAGCCATTCCACTTTTATAAAACCTTTTACCTGCCAGCCCCTGTGAGTTTTTTAAAGTCCCGATTATTAGACCACTCGAGATTTCATCTTTTTCCTGCACGGTGTAGCTACCGGAATACATACCGGGGACAATTTCTTTGAGCGGGATATTCGACTTCCAACTGCCAATTCCAAATGAACCTTTTAAACCCGGATCACCTTTAAGGTTCACATATATTTGATCATTAGCGTGGAGCTTTTGGTTGGGTTTTAAATTGGTTTCTATATTTGTGATTTGAGGTAATCTAATTTTCTCCTGCCAGGCTCCGGCTGGGTCAGGAATCTCTTTCAACATACTGACAGAAAACATTTTGGCAGTTTTATATAGCACCTGATGGACGTTCACATTCTCCATTTGATCCTGAATAATTTCAACAACAGTAGGAGAAAGGATTCCTGAATAGGTGCTCTCGGTATGCTCTGTTTCCCAAAGGGTTTCCCCGGTTCTCAAATCGAGCATTATGATTTTTGCCTTAATCGAGGTCTCGGCGTGAATGCCACCTGTGAAATTACTGGTATCTAACACCTGACCTTTGATCACCGCATCCACACCCAGGATATCTCTTAATCTTTCTGGGCTGAGCTCAAGTACTTTTTTAAACTTTCTCATCCCAGCTGCTTGTAGTTTTGCGTCTACGGTTTCCAAAGGGATATCTACATAGCCTAGATAACTAAAATAGTTAAAGAAGCATTCTCGAAACAAATTATGAACAGGGACGCCTTCCGGAGCAGAGTCTGCAAGCGTGAAAGGCAATATCGCTACTGTCTTGGGGTGTATATTGGGGTGATCGAGATTTTTACGAACTTTCAGATCAACTGTCCCGCAGCCTCCCAGGATGCCGCTCATTAGGACAATAAAAATGAATACTTTTCGTAACAACAAGTTTTGTCTCACAGCAGACAGGCCTTGATATAAAATATTGAATAATTTGGACTTTTTCCAAATTTAGGGATGTATCTACTATATGAAATCGCCTGAAATTTGTCAATATTTTAAACAATTTGTTTAAATTTATAGCTTCTTGGCAAAATCCTAGAATTTGCCACAAACGAGCGAAACTGCAAAGCAGTCCAAAAATTTGCATTCCGCTTGTATTTCTTAACGGTTTAAATAGACGCCAATGTGAGAAACAGATTGGTGATCTCACGATAAAATAGGGCTTATTTATTGAGTTAAATAGTGAAGCAATGGCTCATTCACGATGCTTGATTGCATGGAGCATATTTGATAAAGTTGCGAAGTTAAAGACAATGAATTCAACTTTTGAGGTTTGTGATGATAAGAAAAATTTTACCGGGCATTCTTTTCTTTTTCCTGTTTAGTCTTGCGGGAGAAGTGTTTGCAGAATCAGGAATTACCTCGGACGTGAAGCAGACCATTGATAAGGTTCTTGAGATAGTCTCCGATCCAGAATTAAAGAAAGACCCTATCCTGAGAAGAGAAAAGCTTCGGCAAACAATAGGTCTTCGATTCAATTATAAGCAGATGGTCATGCGCTCTCTGGCAAAAAACTACAAGTCACGGACTGATAAAGAACGCGAAGAATTTACAGGATTATTCAAAAGGCTTCTTGAGAATTCCTATGCCAGTAAAATTGAAAACTATCAGGATGAAAAGATCAATTATGTGGGTGAGCAGGTCAAAGGAAACTATGCTCTGGTTAAAACCCAAATCGTCCGTAATGATGGCACCATAGATGTGGATTACAAGCTAATCAATGAAGAAGGAAAGTGGATGGTTTATGACTTTGTAATAGAAGAGGTTAGCTTGATTCGGAATTACCGCTCGCAGTTCAGCAAAATCATTAAAACCGAATCCTACGGAGCTTTGGTTTCCAAGTTGAGCAAGAAGATTAATGATTTGGAAGCAAATCAGAATAAAGATTCAGAAAATCTTTAACGGGTATCAGGCAAACTTCTCTTGATAAAAAGTTCCGCACCCACTCGCATTGATTTAGCCGGAGGCACTCTGGATATCTGGCCGTTGCATCTTTTTTTTGGTAACGCCCCTACCCTCAATGCAGCCATTGATTTGTATGCCACAGTTGAGATAGCACCCCGAAAAGATAAACGTATCGTTCTTCGCTCCTGCGATTTGAGTTTAGAAGATTCCTTTTCTTCGTTAAGAGCGCTACCAGAAAATCATCCCCTTGAGTTAATAACTCGGATGCTGAAATTTTATGCTCCAAAATCGGGATTGGAAATTTCTACGAATTGCCAAGCTCCTCAAGGTTCGGGGATCGGGGGTTCATCTGCTTTAAATATCGCCTTGCATGGTGCATTGAACAGGTTTACAGGTAAGAAATATAGCAAGCAGGAAATGATTGAGATTTCCAGAAACATTGAAACCCAGGTGATCCGTGTTCCTGCGGGAAGTCAGGATTATTTTCCCGCCATGTATGGGGGGGTGAGGTCGGTCAACCCGGGGTTTTTAGGCATCGATACGGAAACTCTTCCTATAAAACCAAAAGAACTCACCCGACATTTTGTGCTTTGCTATACGGGGAAACCAAGAAACTCCGGCATCAATAACTGGGAGGTCACGAAAAAAGCTCTGGATGGGGATAAGAAAGTGATCCGTCATTTAAGCACCATCCGAGACTGTGCTCTGGAAATGCATCAGCTATTAAAAAGGGGTCGTATTTCTGGCATCGCCCCCATTTTTTCCAGAGAATGGAAAGCTCGCAAACAACTGGCTCCTGCTATAACCACTCCACAAATGGAAAAACTGATTCGTTCCGCACTGAAAAAGGGAGCACTGGCAGCAAAGGTCTGTGGTGCAGGCGGCGGCGGTTGTGTGGCCTTCATCGTCCCCCCTGGGAAAAAGCAACTCATCATCGACGAATTAAATCTTCAAGGCGGTAAGGTATTGCCCTTCCAATTTGTCTCTCGCGGGCACCGTAACCGGTGCCAGTGATAGATCTATTCCTTTTATAGCGATTCAAATACTCTCAAGCTTCTGGATAGTAGCCTTAGGAAATCCTTGCGAACCTATAGTAAAGGCTGAACGATGCTTTTAACTTTTGGGGTATTGACCTATCAGCCTCCCTCGCTAGAGGGTAGAGGGCGGAAGACGACTATAAGGAGAGGAAGCAGCGTGAGGGCTCCTATCAGAGCGATTACCATTGCTGCTCCGGTCAACAATCCGAAATAGATAGTGGGCATGAATTCGGAAAGAGCGAGAATAGAAAACCCCAGAGTTATGGTCACCGAAGTGTAGTACATGGCTTTGCCAATGCTTCCATGACAGCGGTCCATCGTTGCTAGATAATTTTGATCTACCTTGAATTCTGTTTGAAAGCGATGGATATAATGGATTGTATCGTCCACCGCTATTCCTACGGTAATAGCCGCAATGGTGATGGTCATCATGTCGAGTGGAATACCCAACCAGCCCATGAGGCTCAGCACGGTTCCTGCCGCTAGAAGATTAGGAATGATTCCTATCAACGCAAGAGAAAAACTTTTGAACAAAATCATGAACATGAACATGATAGCCAAAAAGACCACACCGATAGTAAGAATTTGTGATTTGTAAAGACTTTGCAACATATTGTTGTACAGCACAACCATTCCGGTGAATTGGATGGTTTGTGGGTCAAACTTTAACTCTTCTACCAGATGGTGCCGGATTTTTTCGATAAGATCGGAGCGGCGTAAGTTGGGGTCCGATTCGATCAATCTCATATTGATATGAATCTGGTTGGCATCTTTCGACAAATAGGGGTTCACCAAAGAGTCTTTGACGTTTTCAGGCATGAGTTTTCGAATGAGAACCAAATCATAGTCATCGGGTTTTCTGCCATTATCCAGTTGTGTGAAAACCTTAATCAATGTTGATATCGATTGCACCTTCCCCACTTCTGGCAGACTTTCCAAATAATCGTGAATTTTTTCGACTCTATCTAACATATTCGAGTTGAACCAGAAATTCTTTTCAGCTTTATCCCCTTCATCTGCAAACGGATCGTCAAAAGCTTCCTCCTCATCTTTGTTTTGCTCAACTTCTTTAAGATAATCAAAGTACTTTTGGTCCGGATTCATCACAATGTTCAAGGGAGTGGTGCCGCCCAATTGCCTGTCGATGATTTCCATTCCTTTGTAAATTTCAGTATTACTTTTGAAGTGATCGATGAATCGGTTTTCTACTTCCAGTTTTGAAATGCCAATCGCACTGACCACGGCCAGCAATACGGCCCCCCAGAGAATAATCTTATGATGGCGATTGGTAAAGGCCGCGATAGACAAAGTGAAACCTTGCGTACTGTCTTTTCCTGAACCGGGTGCTTCGGGACTAAAAAGTACAAGCGCTGCCGGGAAAAATATAAAATTCAAAATAAAGGCCAGGGAAATTCCAAGAGTCATTATCCAACCAAAATCAATGACGGGGCGAATACCACTGACTTAAAGAGAGCAAAAAGCGACAACAGTTGTGATGGAAGTGTAAAAGCAAGGCTGGGCCATGAAGCCTATCGTTTGCTTTACGAGTTGCTTTTGGCTTTGTCCGGGGTTGCCATCGTTTAAATCCTGATATCTCACGATAAGATGGATGATCAGGGACATAGTGATGATGAGCAGTATAGAAATGAAGTTAGAAGAAATAACCGTCACCCGCCAATCCATCAACCCGAGAAACCCAATCATAACGACAA
>JAJDBA010000144.1 GCA_029261675.1 Nitrospinaceae bacterium | reverse complement strand
CATAGCGCGGCGTAGCCGCAACCAAAGTCAGAATGCTTCGCTGTCAAATGGCTTCGCCGTCAGGAAGCTTCGCTGTCAGGAAAAATGGTAACCAAAATGTTCGGTATAACAAACAACATTAATCAACAAATGTTCTGCATTGACAGCGAAGCGTATTGACTGCGAAGCTTCCTGACGGCGAAGCCTAATGACTAAACTATATCATACTTTTTAACTAAAATGGTTTACAAAAAACTTCTCTAAAAAAAAGAAGTTATAGGTTAATAATATAATCAGGTGCGTTTAATGTTGTGCCGTCATCAATAAAACCGCCTCCTGTTACTTTAATGTTGCCTGCAACCTCTAATTTCTCCGTCGGAGCCGTCGTGCCGATGCCCTTATTGCCGTTCGTTGAGGAGTACCCTTAACTCATCGATCTCTTTCTGCTGGACTTTAATGGCCTCAACCAACAATCCTGTTAGATATTGGTACTCGACGGCTTTCAGTTTTTCAGGGCTGTCGCTTTCATGAACGACCTCCGGAACAATCGGTTCTACTTCCTGGGCAATCAAACCCATACGTAATCCCTGTTCTTGATCATTTTTCTCATCTTTCCATCGAAAGTTCACTCCTCGTAGTGCCAACACTTTTTCTAAGGCATTTGGAATCGTCTCCACATCCCTTTTCAACCGCTCATCCGATGCGGAATGGTACGTTCCAAATTCGCCCCTTACAGTAACTATCTGCTCTAACAGAGAATGCTCCTACGACATCGCTTGAATCCAATCGAAATAGCTCTGAGTCGGAGGTATTGATATTCACATCAACTAGAAGCCCGTGGATATTGGTACTCCCTATATGTTTCATTTGAGATATCCATTCGTTATCGTTGCAGGTTTCCACTTCAAATTTATACGCCGGACTCGTCATGCCGATGCCGACGTTGCCGCTGGCTTGTATCACCATTTTTGGGATTTCGTTGAATGCTGGCAAACTGCCCCCATTAACGTGGAAGCCCAAATAGTCGGTCGATCCTCCTACCTTACGTGCCGTTAAAGCTGCGCCATAAGTACCATGGCGGCCAAGAATAATCCCAGGATCTCCTCCATTAGTGATGAGCCCAAGAGAGAGAAAAAATCTCCACCACCCACCCTCCTTATTTCCATCTGGTAACCAGGATTCGTCGTCCCAATGCCGACGTTGCCGCTGTCATCAACGAACAGGGCGTCTGCCGGATCGCCGTCTTTTGCGTCCAATGAATGACCATCTCCTGAAACGACACCTCCGGTGGCGGCTGTTGTTTGTGATGTTCCATCCGCAAACTTTATGCCATTTCCCGTGCCTGATATTTTAATATTTCCGTTAACCTCCAGCTTCTCTGTGGGACTTGTTGTTGCTATGCCCATATTCCCATCGCCCCTGAAACGGGCTATTGTGCTATCGTTGGATTCCTCTTTTATTGAAAACCCGCTTATCGGATTACATTTTTTGAGCTTAAAATATTTTTTTTAGGTTTTTTAGGACAGCTTTTCAAATTCTCACATTTTGTCATCCCAGAATGCTTTTATCTGGGATCCAGGTAGAACAAATAAATTCCCCAAACAAACATTTAAGAATTAAGTTGGTTATAACGCTAATCTTGCTAATTCCTATAAATTTTTTTTGGGAATTTATTTATTCAATCTGGATCCCAGATAAAAGCATTCTGGGATGACAAAATGTGAGAATTTGAAAAACTGTCTTAAAAAATCTTTAAAAAACAGTAACATTGTTTTAAGCTCAAAAAATGCAATTCGATTAGTTTACCAGGAAATTTAAAGAAGATACCTGCAACATCTTTTGCTGTTCCTGAACTACTTTTGTCAGAACTGCAGTTAAGTCCATAGCATTCAAATGTTTACGATCTTGCATAGCCACAAGGTCAGGCACATCTTCAGCAATAAATCCAAGACGTTCTTCCTTGGAACTGTCAGATTTGTAAACAAATGAAACAGGTTCAAGCGGCTCAAAAGCTCTCATAAGCATGTTTAGATGATATACGTGCGTATTATCCTTAATTGCCCTGGAAGAACCCTGTGTAACTGCTCCTGAAGCATTAATGTTACCTGCAACGTCTAACTTCTCCGCCGGAGCCGTGGGACCAATGCCGACGTTGCCCGGCCTTTACCCATCCTACTTCAGAGGTATAGCCGGCATACGCTTTAATGTTTTTCTGGTAGGATCAATAAGAATTCCAACCGACTCCAAGGCCGTTACACCTAATATTGGTTCCGTATCATCAGGCCCGAAAATAACACGTCCCGATGTTATTTCTCCCATAAACTCTATAACGGCTATCCCAAAATAAAATTCTCGCATTTCCCCATCAGCAAGTTCATAAACACTCTTTCCAACATGGATAATCCCTGCCTCCAACAATTTGTTGGATGGGGCCATAGAGTCTGTAGCTCCAGTATCTACAAAAAAATCAGCTTCAAACCCCTGCAGAGCCTCAATACTTTTCTTTAATTGTACTGTAACATGAATTAATCCCATTACAACCCCCTTTCACTTTTTATATAGCGGCACAAGTTTAGAATATTCCACTCATTTATAACCTTAGATCTAATAGATTTTTCCTTTTTTTATCTGCCAAATTATGTAAACGCTGGATCCAAATCCAAAAATGCATTATACTTGATTTCTTAATAAAGAATCTAATGTCTCTTGAAAACCTCCTATTTCGCATCCAGAATTTTTTTTAATTTATAATTATTTCAAAAAAAATTTATAACCCTTTTACACCGGGTAGCAATCCCAAATTATTGATATACTAGTGTAACTTTATTTCTCAAAAAATAACGTTACATAGTATATCAATAATTTGGGATTGCTACCTTTACACCGTAATTCATGAACGATTTCATCATTTCCATTTCCTGTTTCATCTCAGCCATGGCTTCATGTTGCACCCGCAACATCTTTTGCTGTTCCTGAACCACTTTGGTCAAGACTGCTGTTAAGTCCATTGGAGCCAACCCTTTACGGTCTTTTGTAGCCACAAGATCAGGCACATCTTCCGCTATAAAGCCAACGTACTCATCATCCTTATCCACCTTATTATTGACAAACTGTCAATATTTAGTATAATTATGAACATCTATTTACACTTTAATAATATTTTGAAAGATATCATATGCCGATAACCAATACGTTAGCCAATGCTCAGGAACTTGAAGACGCTGGCATACCTAAAAATCAAGCCGAAGTCATTGCAAAGGTTATTGAACAAGCACAGCACGAGTCCCAAATTGATTTAAAAGAGTTTTTTCGCACAGAACTTAAAGCCGCACTTGCCGAAACCAAATCCGATCTTCTTATAAAGATTTTTGGTATAGTTGTCGGCTGCATTACCATAGCAGTTACAGTTTTAAAACTCTTCCCTTAATTCGTTTTATAACCCTATCACCTTTTCAAGCTGTTCAATCCTTTCCTGCTGCTCTTTAATAGCCTCAATAAGAAGAGGTACAAGTTTAGAGTATTCAACACCTTTATAGCCCGTCACTGCTTGTATGAACAACCTCAGGTGCAACCTTCTCTACTTCCTGGTCGATACCCCCTATATTCCGTTTGTCCGAGAATCCTCTTTCTTTGAATTTCTCACTACGCGTAAATTTTGAACTTTATCTAACGCGCCATTTAAAGTTGATATGTTCTTCTTAAATCTGAAATCACTGGGTGTAATTGTTCCTGATGCTTTAATGTTTCCAGCAACGTCTAATTTCTCCGTCGGGGCCGTGGTGCCGATGCCGACGTTGCCCGATATTTTAATATCGGCCTATTGTCTCCTGCTTTAGTTGAAAATATGTCTCGAATTTTAGAAATCAAACCATTTTTAAAAATCAAAATTATCTAAAAAGTCATAAGTCCTTTAAAAAAACTCCATATCTCCCGGTTTTGTGGCGAAATATCTCTCGAATTTTAGAAGTTTCAAGGGGTCTTCTAAAATTCGAGAGATGGAAAAACGGTTGAAAACCTCCTGTTTCCCATCCAGAATTTTTTTTAATTTCTAATTATTTCAAAAAAATTTTATAATCCTTTTACACCGTAATTAATGAACGATTTCATCATTTCCATTTCCTGTTTCATCTCAGCCATGGCTTCATGTTGCACCTGCAACATTTTTTGCTGTTCCTGAACCACTTTGGTCAAGACTGCTGTTAAGTCCATTGGAGCCAACCCTTTACGGTCTTTTGTAGCCACAAGATCAGGCACATCTTCCGCTATAAAGCCAACGTACTCATCATCCTTATCCACCTTGTAGTTGAACCTTGATGGTCTAAGGCTAACTAGAGTTGCCATAGCTTCATTCACTGACAAATCCCGTATGTTTTCCTTATACTCTCTTGAGGATGCGTCAGTCCAAACACCGGCTGCTGTTACATGAGCGCCACTGCCCATGTGCAATGGGTGAGAAGGAGCCGTGGGGCCTATGCCGATATTGCCAGATTTTTATTTGACCATCGCTATAATCGCCTGCAAAACGGCAATAAATGTAAATCCTGAAATGATGACCCATTTCATAAATTCAAATTGGCCCTTTAAACCATTAAATTCTTCTTTAGTAACCATATTATGATCAAGGTGTGCAATATGGTTGTACATACCCTTTAACAGCATTGCAGTGGCTCCCTTCTGAGATAAACCTTTGCCGTCTTTGATATCTTTTTTAGCGTCTTCAATGTCTTTATCCAGATATGTAAATAGATAATTATCATCTTCTTCAAACATTATGCGCCTTCCTTTCTTTTTTCTCTTCTTACTGGAGCAGTCTACTAGACTACTCTCGAGTTAAAATTTAATACCTAATTGTACTTAGATTACATCTTATCCGCAAGAGAGCCGACTAAACTTTCTAATTTTGCAAGCCTGTTTTCTAGCTCCTTATTTTTATCATGAAGCTGATCTATATTATTAACCTATAACTTCTTTTTTTTAGAGAAGTTTTTTGTAAACCATTTTAGTTAAAAAGTATGATATAGTTTAGTCATTAGGCTTCGCCGTCAGGAAGCTTCGCTGTCAATACGCTTCGCTGTCAATGAAGAACATT
>JAJDBA010000143.1 GCA_029261675.1 Nitrospinaceae bacterium | reverse complement strand
GTTGCAGGTCCGTCGAGAGCCACAAGCAGGGACAAGCCGAGAACATTTAATATGACACCTAAAACAATGTGTCTTCCCTTTTTATTGGCTTTATTGAGTGGATCCCAGGAATAAACGTAAATATACATGACGATCGTTTCTAGGATGAACAAGGTGGGGTAGGCCACCATGAACAGGGTTGGAAACGATGAAATAAGATAAGTGATGAAATCCTCATAAGCAATCAGCATGACGAACAGGAAAAGTCCGCCTGTGAGAGCTGTGAAGCTGTAACAGATACCAATTACTTTGGTGATTTCGTGTGATAGACGTTCGAACTTGTAGTCCGATTTTGCGAACATGATGCCATTCGAAATCAAGCCACCTACTGCACCACATACTATGGCCAGAATGATGCCTGATGTCGCGTAATGCTCTACTGGGGTAAGCGGCATTGCTATAACAGTTCCCGCTATAGCCCCCACGAAGGCAGAGCCTCTGATTCCCATCAATTTATGGAAATAATTCAGGAAGCTGACAAAGAGCGCGCCGAAGGCGCAGGCCCACATTCCATACAATACGCCGTGATGGATACCAATTATTACTTCTCCGGTTATCCCAATAACAACGCCAATGAGAACCCCGAGAAATACATTCGATAGAATAATAGCTTTTCGCACTCCTTGTGTCCGCCGTGCACCCATGACTTCCATGATGACAACGAACATGGGACACCCCAGTATAAAGGATGCGAATAAAATATGTAGTTGAGCTGCTGCCCAAGTGAATTTTCGATTACTTAATCCAAGAAAAGAGTACTCTTCGAATTCATGTTCTGCAGCCAGTCCGATATCCGTCAGATAGGATAAATCTTCACCTTCTTCACCTTCTTCACCTTCTACTCCTTCATCGCCTTCATCGCCTTCTTCATCACCACCTTCATCCTCTTCGTCTTCATCTTCATCTTGTGCAAATGCGAGAGACTGAAAATTTAAATTAGAAAAAATGGTATTTGAAGAAACAGACAGGATAGGGGATACATGGCCTAAGAGGTAAACCATTACCAAGCAGAGTATCGTTTTCAAGAACGGTATTTTTGGAGAATTCTGGTTCATTGATTTCCCGAAACAAAAGAATATTAACGGCTGAAAACCTTTTTCTCAAAGCCTTTTAGACTGCTAAGGTCTTAAAGAAAGTAGAGAAATATCATACGGGTTCGGCAAAGTCAAGGAGACTTTGGAAGCTATAACCAATTGAGGGATTTCACTGCATGAAAAGGTGTAGTTGGATTGATTATTTAGGGAGCAAGGTAGGAAGGCTTACTCTTGATTCTCTTCAGAAATATCCAAAGGCATGATGGTTAGTGCAAATCCCATCGCGGTGCTGAAAACAGAAAGAAGCCCTACGAAAATCTGCGGCCATTCAGATTGAATATCTCTTACCGACCAGACAAACAGAAAGCCGCCAATAACCATCAGGAAAAGGCCGAGAACCCTGATCTTCCATCCGCTCATTTTTCTGTCCCGCCTCCAGCAAGAGCTTTCTTTTTCTTATCAATAAGGACTAAGTTTCGAACATATATAATCGAGCCGAGACTTTGACCAACAATGAATACGGGGTCCTGACGATGTATAGCGTAGGTTAAGAGAACCATTGAACCACCGATGCTGCAATACCAGAAAGATAGGGGAATAGTGCTCTCGCCACGTTTTTCTGAAATGATCCATTGAATAATAAATCGAGCTCCAAAAAGAGCCTGCCCAACAAACCCGATTATCATCCATTGTGTTACCGTCATCTAATCCTCCTGAATAATATCATAGTTAATGTGTCTCTTTTTCATCCAGCGAATCGCCATTAAATCATGTAGTGATGAGAAAAGCCGATTACGAATATTGTATTTCGATACCCCGTGGAGACGTGCGTGATGACTGACTTTCACCTGAGTTACGCTAAAGCCTTCCATTTTCATCAGAGTTGGGAAAAAGCGGTGCATCCCTTTAAATAGTTTTACCTTGTCAAAACATTCTCTGCGGAATGCTTTTAAGGAACATCCGGTGTCTGCAATTTCTTCCTGACTTAATCGGTTTCTAACTCCATTGCCAATTTTTGAGGAAATGCGCTTGATCCATGGGTCGTTCCTTTTAAATCGCCAGCCGCAAACCACATCAAAGTTTTGCATTTCTTCAAGAAGTAGAGGGATATCAGCAGGGTTGTTCTGCATATCTGCATCCAGGGTGACAAAAATTTTGCCGCGTGCGGCTTTGAAACCAGCTGCAAAGGCTGCTGACTGTCCATGGTTATGACCAAAACGAATCAACTTTAACCGGGGGTTATTTTTTTTAAGCGAGTTGATTATATGAGGGCTGCCATCGACACTACCGTCATCAATTAAAATTATTTCATAGCTGAGATTCAATTTGGAGAGTTCTGTTTCCAGTTTTTCTTCAAGTGGAACCAGATTGTCGCGCTCATTATAGACAGGAATTACAATGGAAAGATCGAGGGTGGTCATGGTCGTTTTTAAAAAGAATGTTTAGACATAACTGGGGTTTTGGGATTCTGCTGCCAACTGTCCGCAGGCCCCGAGAATATCGGTAGCGCGGTTTTGTCGAATGAAAGCAGAAAAGTTTTGCTCTATTAAATAATCTTGAAATTTGAATGTTTGTTTGTCCGGTGGCGGTCGGTACTCGGATGAGTCGAACGAGTTAAAGGGAATCAAGTTGATCTTGCAGGGAATCCCTTTCAGCCATTTAGCAAGTCGACGTGCATCTTCGTCCGAATCATTAATACCTTCGAGCAATACATACTCAATTGTGTGTCTGCGTTGCGGTTTTAAAGGATAGTTCTTGAGACAATCCATTAAAACTTTAATTGGATATTTTTTATTGATTGGCATGATTCGGTCACGTGTCACATCATCTGATGCATTGAGTGAGATGGCCAAATTTATGTGAATATTTTCTTTTTGAAATTCATTAATCCGATCGACGAGCCCAGATGTGGAAACGGTAACCTTGCGTGTCGATATACGCATGGCCTCGGGTGCCGTCATCAGGCGTAAAGCGTCGACCACGGGTCCTAGATTATCGAGAGGTTCACCCATTCCCATGAATACAACATTGGTGATGGCATCTTCTTTACTGAGGTCT
>JAJDBA010000142.1 GCA_029261675.1 Nitrospinaceae bacterium | reverse complement strand
ATTGCAAATGTTTCACGTGGAACATTTTTCGAATACTAGAAGGCTGGACTTCTTACCATTATAACCGGTGACCCCAACTTCCTCGATGAGGGAAAATTTGCCATGCGGTGGGTCTGCCGTCATGTTTTCCTCAGGGCCCTTTTTTAAAACAACCTTTCCCCCCTTGCCCAAAAACCGCACGGCCAGATCAAGACAGCTCTTAATATCGGAAACCGCTCGCAAAATAACCACACCTACCCTCGGCTCCGGTGAAATTTTTTCGGCCCTTTCGTTGATCACACGCGCATCCTGCAGAACCAAATTGGAGACCACAGCCTCAAGAAAACTACAACGTTTTCTCTGGCTCTCCACCAAGGTGAGAACTAGACGAGGATAAATAATCTTCAAAGGAATTCCAGGAAAACCCGCCCCGCTACCAATATCCATTACTTGGTCGGCTGGAGATATAACCCTGGCGTATTGCAACGAATCAAAAATATGGCGATGTAAAATTTCAGAGGGGGTTTTTTCTGAGGTAAGATTTATCTTTCGATTCCACTTAACTAGCAGATCAAGGTAAGAGTTAAGCTGCGTCTCAATCAATTCGGAGGGGGCATCCGCATTTAGGCTCAGGCGGGGATCTTCTAAAATATCATTCATGCTTAAAAAAATTCAACCTTCTAGAATGCGTTTGAACTCCTGGGTCAGCAAAGGGACTATTTCCAGCGCATTCCCAACAATGCCATAATCTGCAACAGAAAATATGGCAGCATTTGGATCGGAATTAATGGCAACAATGCAGCGGGAAGAAGACATGCCTGCTAGATGTTGCACAGCACCGGACATACCGCAGGCAATATATAAATCGGGTGAGACGGTTCTTCCCGTTTGCCCTACTTGATGCGAGTATTCCTGCCAGCCATTATCCACAACCGGTCGGGAAGCCGCGACCGCCGCACCCAGAACCTCGGCCAGGTCTTCCAATAGCTTGAAATTTTCAGGGCCCTGCATACCCAATCCGCCAGAAACAATTATTCGGGCCTCTGTAATATCAAGTTTGGCCCCCACTTCACGGGTAAGCTCGAGATTTAAAAAATCCGGCAGGCTGATTTTTTCTCTTACAGTTTCGCCATTTCGGGTCTCATCTGCCCCCTCACCACGAAAAATATTAGGACGCAAAGTAATCAAATAAGGCTTGGATCCGCCCAATTTACACTGCGAATAGGCTTTTCCGGCGAACACAGGCCGCTTGATAGTTACTTCACCCTCCAAAGAAAGCTGAAGATCAATACAATCCGTTGCCAAAGCTACACCCAGACGAGTGGCAACTGCAGCTGACAGCTCTTTTCCGCTATTGGAAGCAGGCATCAAGACAATATCAGGTTTAATTTTTTCGATCTCGTTTAGTAACCCAGCCTCATAAGTCTCATGAATGTATTGATGATAATCTGGATGAATACAAATACGAACCTCATCCGCCCCATGATGAATCAATGTCGATTCATCCGCTTCTTCTGCACCGGCGAAATAAAGAGCAATTATTTTTCCGGTATCAGCCAGTTTTCTGGCCGCGTTGAGAAGCTCATAGGTGACCGGTTTGATTCCGCTTTGATCGTGTTCAACGACAACGATGATGGTAATTTCACTTTCCAACGGATACTCCAAAAAAATGGTTTGAGCTTGAAAAGAATGAAGGATAACCTAGCGACGGGAAAACTACAACGGAGAAAAATGAAGGAGGGAGAAAAACAGGTATAAATTTAATAAGCCTTTTTAGGCTTCGCCATTTATGTACTAATTTTTTATCAATACTTACCGGGAGGCCGGAACAGAGGTAGATCCAGAATCCACTCGATCTCCCATATTTCTCCTATAGTACCTAGCCCAAGAAGAAGGACGTAAGCAACAAGAGCTCCCAACCCAAACTTTGCTTTATTTTTTTGGAAAAAATTTTGCTCACTCGATGTTGACGTTTCATTCATTTTTGGCAAAGCCTTATAAAATTAAATGATCTTTTCTTCTTCACGGATAATGGTAGCCAACTGTTTAGCAATATCTTCGCCTTCCAGAATTATTCCTTTTTTTCTTTCAGGAGGCAAGGAGAGATTTATCGGATGCAGCAGGTTATTCTTGGGGTCAAGAAACTGCGCATCCAATTCCAGATCAGTAGCGCTAAGAATTTGAATCTCTTTTTTCTTTGCCGCCATTATCCCTTTTAAAGAGGGCAATCGCGGTTCATTCAATCCTTTTTGGCAAGTTACAAGAAAGGGCAAGGACATACTTTTACGGGTCTCACATCCACCTTCAACCTGTCGCGTGATATCCGCTGTTTCAAAATTTTCAGAAAATTGAATTTTAGTTACAACGGTTACGAATGGTATATCCAGCAACACGGCTAACGCAGGGCCGGTCTGCGCCATATCATCATCTACCGCCTGCCGGCCACAGAGAACCAAATCAAAGGAATTTTTTTGAATCGCCTTTGCCAGAACCTTTGCGACTATAGAATGATCCAATCCTGTAAATAAAGGATCGGAAATATGAATAGCCCGATCAGCTCCCATAGCCAAAGCCCTCTTCAGCGTTTCCTTCACACTATCTGGGCCCAGCGAAATAACGGTAACCTCGGACTCTGGTAAAGCGGCCTTAATACAAACCGCTTCCTCAACAGCAAACTCATCATAAGGGTTCATGATCAGTGGGCTACCAGGGGAAACAATTTTGTCATCCTGAATTTGGATTTCAGCTGCAGTGTCGAGGACTTGCTTGATGCAAACGACTATTTTCATAACAGGATTTTCCAATAGATGCGATATATCATTGCCCTATTATCGCATCGAATTTTAAATATAAAAAGTTTTTACCAAAACTAAAAAGAACTGTTTGCCTTTACTTTAATATATCACCTATCTTCTTCAACCCGGCCTTAATATGTCCCCTTAAAGCCGCGCTACTAATATTCATTATTTTCGCGGCCAGGTTTTTCTTAATCCCTCCATAAAAAACAAGAGACACGGCAACAATCTGGCGATCGGTCAACCCCATATCGCCAATGTCCATGGATTGCTCTTTAAGATAGGAATATTCATCCGGGGATTTAAATTCCAATGAATCATCATGAAACCCCTGATAGTTCCGCAAGGTCTCAAGGTCATCCGGCGAAAAATAACTTAAATGGTAATCGCCTTTATCTAATAGGTTTTCTTCCACCTCTAAAACTCTGCAAGAATCAGCCATTCCAGTATTTCTCCAAATATTTTTTAAATTGAAATCCTTCATAAGAAACAAAGTATGGAAACCACTTTGGTGGGCGAGGCTCGGATAAATCAGAAATAAGTTTTCGAGGTAAAGAATCAGGTAACCCCGACACAGGGACACCGTTAATGAAAACTTTATCCTGAGAAACTGAAATTTTCCAATACTCCCGTCCCATTCGAAAATGAAACCATAAAGCGTCTAATGGTGATTTTTTCTGATATAAATAGTTTCCGCAGTAAAGGCATCTCCACCCAACATCCGTTCTGTACAATCCCGTCAAACCACAACCTCGTTGAATCTCTTCTCCATTTTCAAGAAAAAATTTTTCCTGTCGACACTCCTTTAAAAAATTCTTTGGCTTAGTATTATGTTGTTTTAATAGAATATTTTTAATTTGAATTTTTGCCATGAAATGCCTCCATCAATGGAAAATTAAAATCAACAAATTTAATACAAAATTTATTTTATTTCTACTATCTATTAATTTGGTATAGAGTATTTTTTATATCTATAAAATTAGTCAGCCAATTTAAACATTACAGATTAATAATGTTATAATTTAGGCCTATTATTTTAGGGAGCTTTCACTCTATAGATAAAACTTTATTCTAATTCCGAATTAATAAAATACACCAGCACGTTTCGGAATAGGGACAATATTTACATAACCGAATATCAATATGGGACATATGTCTCAACTTGTCAAGCTTTTTCGATGCAAAATAAAAATAGGATATGGGAAAGAATAGAAGTTTTACCGGGAAGCGATAATCTGGCCGAATTTTGTCGCCAAGTGGGTCTAAATTATGAAAACTTCAGGAAAAGCTATCAAAGAAATAGTGGGCCACCCGATTCAATAACTCTGGAAAAAATAGCAAATCATTTTCGACTTAATCTGAGTTGGCTGATAACGGGTAAAGATTCACTCACACCCATCAACCAGATTGTCGGCAAAAAATTAAAAAAATATAGAAAAGAGAATGACTGGTCCCTTGAAGAATTTGGTCGACATCTGAGTATGGTTCCTCAGGTTCTAAAATATTATGAAAATGGAAGCTGGCCCATAACCTCGGATTTGTTAAGTAACCTATCAGAAAAAATGAACATCCCCCCGCATGAGTTGATTAAAGAAGGGAATTCAGCTCCTGTGCAAATTCCTGAACTTAAAGTTTTTCAACCCGAAAGCATGTCAGCAGTCCCATCAATTAAAAGCGAAGATTATGTATCGATACCCCTAACAGACTCTTCCATAGCAGCGGGCCACCCTATTATTCAGGAAAATAATATTGAAGATTATGTTCTTCTTCATATCCGTGCTGCGGGAAAAAGAAAAAATTTGGTAGCAAGCCGAGTCGATGGGGAATCCATGGAACCCATGCTCCACTCAGGGGACATTGTCGTCATCGACCGTGACGACAAAAAACTATCCAAAAATAGAATATTCGCAATTTTTTACGATAGCGGTTTAACTGCCAAATATTTAGAACGACAGCAAAACCTACTAATCCTAAGACCTATCAATCCACTCTCCCAAGTACAAATCATCAATTTGGATGAAAATCCAGATCCCATTGTAGGCCGGGTAATCGGTGCCTGGAAAGAGCTGTAATTCCTATATCCCTTTGCATTTTTTAGTTTTACAACGAATCCAAGTGGGGCATAATATCTATTATGGAAGAAAAGAAAAAAGATAATGGCCCTCCACTAAAAATTTTACTGGCAGATGACACTGCCGTTAACGTGGCATTGGCTACCAAATTAATGAAAAAGAGAGGCCACGACATCACTGCGGTAGAAAATGGTCTTGAGGCATATGAAGCTTTTCAAAAGGATTCTTTTGATGTAATTCTTATGGATATCCATATGCCTGTGATGGATGGGTTAGAATCAACCCAAAAAATAAGGGAGTTCGAATCTTCCGATACCTCCCGTCGCCCAACTCCCATAATCGCAATGACCGCAAACAATGAGCAAAGAGACCACGAAAACTATTTAAAAGGTGGGATGAACGGAATCATTACCAAACCCTTGGAAATAAAAAAGGTCGTTACACAAATTCGTGAAATTATTGAAAAGTTTTTGGCTTCATCCCAATAAACTAATATTTTTTGTTCAAGCCGCAGCAATGGCTTCTTTTTGAAAATAAATCGTAACGACAAGTTTATCCCCTGCATTGGTAGACCCCACCTGAGTAAATTTGAGACCCAATCGATCACTATTGGAAAAAGTTATTGTTGTCCCAAGAGAAGTTTTTTCAAACTGGCTCCCATCGGTCAAAATCCCTTCATTACTTTGTACCGTTGAATTTTTTACAATATCAACCATCAAGTCTTGTCCTGTTGGAGGGATAAGTGCAAAAATACCTATAGCCCGGACTGAAATAGTTTCTTGGGGAATGAATCCATCAAAGAAAACCGTTCCGTCAACAGCAGCATCGTGAACGGTAACGTTAAAGCATAATAGGTTACCCAAATCATCAACCGCGTTTGATAAATCTGAATATTCATTTTCCCAATTTAGATCTCCCGGATCGGGTATAGCCAGGTTCAAATTTGCTGTGAAAGTATTAGCCATTCATTAATCTCCAAGATTTTATATTCAAACTTTTTTATCCATTGTTAATTTCTTTCAACCCCTGCAAATCCACTTGTTCCAAAAACCTGCAAACCAAACCCTTCATTTCCAACAACGCCTCCCATTTGCCTCGCAACAATTTTTATAGTATCCATTCTCTGTTCAATACCCGAACCCACCACTCGTCCCGATCCCAGAACAAGAGCGTGAACTTTATCAAGCTCATTTATCGGAGGGTTGACCTCAAGAATATCCCCTTTTTCAATTTCCATATTGTCCAGAAGCAATCCAATTTCGTAAACATCCCGTGGCTCTTTAAACTCTTGCAAATAGAAATTCCCAATATCCACAGCCATGGGCTGATTGCGAATCCAGTTAAAATCAAATTCACCTGGTTTTTCTTTTATACCAAACTTATTTTGGGATTCTAAATCAACCAAACTCTCAACTGCCTGATAGTCATCTCCGGTCCATTTTCGGTTATATTTAAGGTCCAACTTATTCACAACATTATTAATAGGGTTTCTCGTCACATTAAATTCAACCACACCATTTGGATCAACCAAAACCATATTGCCAGGAATTATTTTATCCGCAACGGTAGCTGTTGTAGATAAATTCAAAGGACGAAAAAGAATTTTTGCTTTTCCTAGATCCCAATAAAAATAAGCTCGACACTCTTTCCCCCATCTTTGCCATAAATCTAAATAAGAAATTTTTTCATTCACAATACCCCCCAGCAAATAACCCGAGTTATCAAATAAGGTTCCTGCCTGACTCATTGAAGCGCTATCAATAACAGAAGAATCCAAATTCAAACCATTCATGATTGACCATTTATAAATATGATCTGGGCGTTCTATTAAAGAATCGGCAACACCTGTAATACTCCCATCATCTTTGACTCCTTCAATTTGGGCGGATACTTCATCAGTAAACTCAATCCGACGGCGCGCATATTCAATTTCATAAGCCAGATGAACAACGAAGGCCGTACGTCCATCGCTCGACCCATTGTATTGAACCTGGCTTTCGCGATTTTCAAACCAGTTCCAGTCGCCGTTCACATGAGAGGTAATGTCAAACAAATCAACAACGCTCCGTGTCGCTTTTTCTGCCGTGGAATTAACACTTGAATTAGAGGAATGTGGAGAAAGCCCACCTGTCTTGGAAGTAGAAATATTTGTAGATTGCGTTGAAACCGGATTAGGAGTTGCCATCGTAATCACTCGCGTTGCAGATCGAATATACATATTGATATTGCTGGTGTTATGATTGATCTTGATAACATTACAATCGTTATCAATATTTCCACCTGTGGTATAGGTCTGCGTTATTCCGCTCCTATTCCAAAGCAAATATCCAAATCCGGAATTACATTGTGAGGTTGCAGTAACGGCTTGATAAGATCCACCTATTACTGTCCCTCCCCATTCAAACGCAATTCCATATTCTACTGTTGCCCAAGTGCCGGGACCAGGGTCGGGAAAAGTGATTGTGTGCGTTTGCCCTGAATTTAAGTAGATCTGCATCCCTCCCACACCAGACAATGCACTTTGCGTGATCTTCGGTGGCAACGCTTCGATATGCTGATGTTGAGGGTCGCTAATCGGAAAACCAAGTGTATCCAGGTGGGTGTGAGTGATGTCCGTGGTGCCACTTGCAACCACAACGTCATCCACCGCAGGGGCAGATAAAGTTCCAACCTGCCCCACTCCTGTAATATGGGCTGTCAAGCTATCGTTAGGCAGTTTTTCTTCAACAAAATGTTCTACCCTCAAAAATACTTTTCCGATTTCTCCAATATTAGGCAAGTTATCGGTTTGTTTTAATGAAAGGGTTCTATTGCTCTGGTTAATACTAGCGTAATTCGTTGGACTATTAGGAAGAGTCGCGTTTGTCGGGCTCCCAGCATTGTTCCCAGCACCTACCTGATCATTCTGAGCTTGAAGAAATTTAGTATCTATAGAATCAGATTTTTTGGGTTTAGAGCTAAACACCACCTCGCCCTGCATAAGGCTAGTAGAATAATCTGAAGAGCCCACCAGATGCCCGCCCACTTTCACATTACTGATTTGTTTTATGGGATATGCCGGATCACTGAATAAATACCGATGGTCCGAAACCTTTTCCAAAACCGCATCGTCGGCATAATGATATTCATTGATGCCACTGCAACCCAAAAACTGGGTGGAGTTGATGCTTGTGTAGTCCACTTCATCATCATTAACAATCAATGTTCCTGAAGGTGGAAATTTATCAGTGGTAGCAACCGTTAAAATCGTTCCACCAGGCACCGCTACCGAAGTCAACACCGTCTGCTGAGATTTTCTTACTAAAATACCAGGAGCATCCTCAACCGAACCAATCACAATAGGCTTGGTTTTTCCTACAGAATCTTCCGGCGCATCCGGGTAATCTTCAAGCTTCAAAGCATTTCCTAATACACCCGAACCATAGCTTTCTGATATATCTACCAAATCAAAAGAGCAAGTCGACTCATCGTAAGCGATGGGATCCCCCATCCGAGAAACAAAAATTTCAGCAAAATCAGAACCAACCAGACCCTCCCCTGCAAACCACTGATAGATTTTGACCGTCGCCGCTTCAGGCGGACGGTTACGAAAAAGATGCGAAAACCGTTTATCGTTACCGAATAAATCCACCGGAATATTTACAACTTCAACAGAGAGGCTGGTACCCGAGTTGGCAGTCAAACGATCCGCAGAAACGAGCCGGTCAATATTGCCCATGTCCTTGACCAACGGATACCAATCATTCCCGTCAATTTGGATACCGCTGCGATCTGTCAAACGAAGAGTAAGCGCAGGCAGTCCATTCATCTGAGGCCAATCAATTTGCAATAGGTTCAAAGGTGCATTGGCTTTTTTGTTCCGTGCGTTGGTGAACCCTGTCGTAAAATCAGTTCTCATCAAATTACCTTAATCCCACAAAGTGGGTTTAATTACCAGTGGCTTGGTACGCCTGTTAAATAAAAATATTCTTTGGATACTCATTTCCTTGAGGGCGTTCATTTAAAAATTTTCAAACGATGGTGTTACGGCCCGACTCCATAAACTCCAATTTGTCATCGATGGCCATTTGTTGGCAACGAATCTTTTCAGCGATTTCATTTTTTACACGTTGGTTTAAAATCGTCATTAATTTTTCTTTCCAGTCTTCTCGTTGCCGAAGTTGCAAATAAAATTCCGATCGAATAGGAACCGATGTAAGAAAAGCAAGAGACCCGTCTTTATAAAAAACCCGTACCGGGAACATTTGTCGTTGTCCAATTTCTTGAATTTCTTCTACATCGACTTCAAGCGAAAAATCTTCTAACTTGCAAGTACTCCAATCCATCATCACTGTCTCCTGTTACTCATTGTTTGCGTAATTCAATCGATCCCGAATATTTTCCAAAAACAACCAATTGGAAATCGAAAAGGTTCATCCACCGAACCGTGTGCAAGGCCCCGGTTCTATCTTCATATTCAAAACTGTTGAACGATTTTTTAACCGCTTCGAAAAACGCCAATGCCGAGTCTCGATCCGTCTGACTGACGCGACTGAAAGAAAGCGAAAACGTCTCCAGTTTATTGCCTTTTTCCTGGACATATAGCGTACCGCCAGAAGTAACCGAAGTGATCTGTTCAGGAAAATCTACAGGTTCAACCGCCGGGTGGTCCGGCAAAGTAGCAGGCACCCATTGAGCCGTAGGCGCTGCCTTAGTTGGAAAATAAAAACCAAAACTCATAACCAAACTCCAAATTCAAAATTTTTCACTATTTTTTTAAACGATTAATCCCTTTAAACACAGAACATCATCGCGAGTGAGTGAAACGAGCGCGGCGATCCAGATTGCCTCGTGAACACCTGCATCAAAGTTTATTCTGGGTTACTTAACGGAACCTGTAGAAGTATTTGCAATGACGAGATTCTTCACCCTTCGACAAGCTCAGGGTGACGGCTCAGCATGACACGCATTTGAAGGATTTTTAAATCGTCATCCTGAGTTCATCGAAGGATGACAAAGTTATACAAAGGACTCTCTAACAAGGAGCAAACCTAAAGTTAAAGGCTTGATGATACCTTCTGCTTTATGGGAATCGACCAATAGCCAACGGCGGTTAGCCGTTATAAGGACCTTCTTCTGTCGAGGCGGTGCAATTCGTCTTGCAACTTCATAGCGAACTGACGAAAATCTTGCCGTTTCATGTTTGAAGGATTAAAAGAGTCGGGCATATTCATATTAATACTCACACGTTGAATAGCCAGCCCACCCGAGTTGCCACGCCGCCGCTCTTCCGCTTCGCTTTTGGTGAGAACCGTTTCGTCTTTATGGATCATCGCCAGCATATCGCGGGGCACGCGGTCAATACCTGCAGAAAACGAAGGGAAAGTATCAAATCCACCCGGATTGACAGAAGAACCATCAAAACCACCACCAGAGTCACCCGATCCGCTGGAACTACCAGAAGAATCACCACCACTGTCGCCTAAATCTGATGGATTCGGTGATTTTCTAAAAGTCATCCTAGCTTGTACTTCTTCAACTTTTATAATTTGAGTGATAGGGTCTTTAAAAGTCTTTTCCAGTTTATTACGAACATTTAAAGCTTCATCCGTTGCTTTATCGTCCAGATTCAAGTGAAGAAAAAGCCCTCTTTGTGCTTCAAACTGTCTTTTAAGCCTTTCGACCTCGCTCAACTGCACAGAAATATCCTGAGAAATAATTTGCAGCTCAAGAGGCTTTGCGCTGGCAAGGTTTTCAAAGGAATCGCTCACCGTTTTTAAATATTCATCAATCGGTTTATCTCTCACTCTCCACTCAGGCAAACTTTGGCCTATTTTCCAAGTGGCATATAAAAGAGTTAAAGATGCCATTACAGTCTGTATTTGAGGAGGAAGAGCAATAAACCCCACAATTGCAGTTGGGATGGCTAATCCCAATAAAATAGTATTTACTTTAATCGCATCTTCTTCAAGCCTTGCAAAGGCTTGTGAAAAAAGATCTACCGATGGCGCGGCTTCTTCACTTTGTTTTTGGATCCGAACCATTTCTCGCAAAACCTGATCACTATCTTTTTTAAACCCATTTACCGATTTAGAAAATTGCTCAATCCCTTTCGTTGCATTTTCCAAAAATGAAGATGGAGTTTGTTTTTGAAGTTTGAAGGCATTCTCCAGGCATTTCCTATAAGTTTCAACAGCCTGACAGGCCGCTTCAGTAAATTTATCTTCAAAATTTACAATAATTTTTGTATTAACCGTAGTCGAAGTAACCATTTTCAATCCTTAATCCAAATTTTTGTTATATAATCAAGGTAAACAGAATTTTTCAGGGCATCCCATGGCACTTTGGCAATGGTTCATCAATGACAATGACGATCTTTGCAGAAAATGTAAAGGCAAGGTAAAAGAAAGACATTCCATTTGCGTTCATTGCAGCACATGGTTCCCTTGCACTGAAGCAAATAAAAGGACCCTTACATTTGTTGTTCTTATTCTAGTAATTGTACTGCTCTATATAATTGAATTTTATTCCAGTTAACTCTATGGCACTCTGGCAATGGTTCATCAACGACAACGAAGACTTATGTAGAAAATGCAAAGGCAAAGTAAAAGAAAGACATTCCATTTGTGTTCATTGCGGCACATGGTTCTGATTGCTATAGCTCTGAATAAAATATGATTTTATTGTCTTCTTCCTTTTCTTAATCAAAAAGGAGTTTAGCTAGGTGGCCTTGATTCCATGCAATGAATGCGGAAAAGAAATCAGTGATAAAGCCGTGACTTGCCCCAACTGCGGGATACCTATCCCGCGGATGAAATACCCCCCCCCGAAAAATCTAAGGGGCTATATTTTAAGCCCCTTCCCGTTTTCTGTAGAAAGTGCCGTACTTCAATAAAATATGGACAAAGGTTTTGTGACACCTGTGGAACCTATTTCCCCTGTCATGAATGCAATACACTATTTAATATATTTTTTTCAATGGTGGTTCTAGTATTGCTTTTTTCAATTTTTGTTAAATGATATATGCCATAAAAAGTAAATTCCTTTTTAATAAATTACCTAATATAAATGCCATTAACTCCCTGTAAAGAATGCGGAAAAGAAATCAGTGATAAAGCCGTGACCTGTCCCAACTGCGGAATACCCATTCCTAAAATCGTCCAAAGTAACTTAGACAGCTCTTCATTAGGAAAAACTAAAATCACAAGCCCCTTAATACCTTGTAGAACTTGTGAAACCGATGTATTCCAAAAAGCTTATGTATGTCCAAATTGTGGTATCCGCAATCCAGACATCCAGGAAAACCTAAAAACCAATATATTTGTTTCTCAAATTTTATTTACATTTTTATTGATAGCAAATTACGATGTCTGGTTTCGCTGGAGTCCCTTTTTCGAATTTTTAGGTAATATATTTTTGATAATAAATTTATGCGGTTGGGTATGGTACCTCCACCAAAAATAATTAGATCGAACTCAATAGAGTATTTCTTTGCGAAACTATAAATTAATATATTTCACAGAATATTTTTCAACCATTAACTAATTATTCAAACAAAAAATGAACTTCCTCTTTCCCTGTAAAAACTGCCAAAAGCAAGTCGCCCAAGAAGCTTTATTTTGCCCACGGTGCGGTATAAAAGAACCCGCACCAAAAAATGAATTCTGGATGAAGGCAATGGCTATTGTTTCGCTTATAAGTTTAGTTATCATTTTTCCTAATAATAGTGAATGGTTCAATAGCGATACACCCCCACCCGTTTGGGCCTGGCTACCTCATTTTGGATTTTATATTTCTTTAACAGTTTATTATTTCAACTTTTTTAAAAAAATTTTTTAAACTACCTGTTCAAATCTGTTGGCTTTTACCTTGAATTTGCTCCATCAAAGCCAAGGCTTTCCAATCCACAATATCCAAGTCGTTCTTGCCAAACGGATAGCCACCCTTTTTAAGTAAAAGCATACTTTCAAGATAGTTCACCCAGTTTCGGAAACCATTTGTATAACGAGATAGAATTTTTCGTGTCGGGTGGTTTTCAATATTCCATTCGGGATTATCCGTTTCTTCATAAACTCGATTTAAAAAATTTTGGTACGCTACTTCCAGCTCGGGCACATTGTCCTGAAAGTAGCTGATCAGTTTTTTAAAACGGCGTTTTCCATTTTTGCGCTGACCCCTTCAAAAACAACAGCCGCCGCGTGCTTGAAAGACGGCAACACATATTTCTTCCAATCGGGAGTCTCAGGGGTTAAAGGTTTTTCTTCTCCACTTTCGGAATCTGTAAAAACGGCTTCGCCAATATTTCCCTCTTTATCTTTAACTTTAATGTCGAGCAATAATTGATCAATAAAATCAATGCGTGCAGATGAAGATTGGTCTTCCATGACACCACCGCCTGTTCCAAACTTAAAACGCGACTTTAAAAAATGACAAAATTCTTCAGAGGAGGTACTCCTCAACACCAGCACCACTTTCACTTCTCCGTAAGGGATTTCTATATTTGTAACACCTGGGTTCAAATTAACTTTCACTCGGGTATCTCCTTTTATTAGCTTAAGTAAGCGGCCTGTTCGTTGATGATTTTTACAATCACAGAACCATAGGTTGTATCTTCAAGTACTTGAAATTCTGCGTTCACTGTAACGATTTCTCCATCTCGGTCTTTTTTGGCTTCTTTATAAACCACTTTAGGAAAAATAATATCGCAGGAGAAATTATAAGATCCCACTCCATCTGCAATTACAGCTCCAGTAATCGGTATATTCATCACATATTCGCTGCCATTGATCAGTCCCGTTTTATGAGTATCGTCCTGCATTTCAAATACTGCGGATAAGCTCTGATTGAATTTATCACCACGCTCCACCCGAGATACATAACTGCTGCTGTCACCCATTTCATAAATGGTTTGTGCCTGGTTATCGATAGTCCATTCAAACGATTGCAAATCTCCTTGCAGCGAAGTGGGAGAACCGCCAACAGCCAAGTCACCACTACCAACAGACCCAGAAAGCGATCCTCCACGGATAAAATTAACATCGCCGTAACGCAGATAAGATTCTCCCGCAACAGTAGGTTTGGAATCTGAATTGGATTCTTCTTTACCCATACCGCCGAACTGAGCTTCGAGTTTCACAAAATCCCCACGTTCACCGCTAATTTTTACGGATTTCCCGAACAATCCACTAAAACGTTTTGCGGCGATTCCGTCATATTCCACCATTGTCAAAGAAGGCAATACAATGTTCACTAAATCACGCTCGATATAGTGCCGATACACGGTGGGGTCATTAGTATTATCTGGCTGATCGGTGGTCACTTTACCCATAACCATCGATAGGAAATGAGCCATGTTATGTGGCATAGCGCGCTGTTGATGACTGCCGTCGAGTTTCCAATTGAGAATTTCCTGCATCGCTAGTTCATTGAGTCCGGTTATTTCATTTTCATCGGTTTGTATTTCATTGGGCTGAACATCGGTGATCGGTCCTTCAAAATTGAAGGCGGTAGCCAGAGCTGTCGGAGTTCCATAAGCGGATTCCTTTGCTGTAGAAAACCCGCGCCACCCTGTGGTGATTCGTTTGGTTGTCATAAAATTTTCCTCAAGCCGCAAGAGTAGAGCGCCCTTGCAATTTTTATTATTGAACAACCCCGCCACGAGTAGACGGGGTATCCCAAAAATATTTTTATTTAACAGACGTGGCAAGCCACGGGAAATTAACCCCACTTTGTGGGGTTAGAAAGAAGTGGTCAGTTCTATTTGTGCGATAGAAGTAGAAATAAAATAATAATATTCCCCTTTTTTAAATTGTTCCTCAGTGGTGTTGACACTTTGAACAAAAGCATCAATGCCCAGATTATTGACAGAGGTTTTTTGTTTTTCCAAAACCCGTTCAATATTCTGAAGAAATGTATGATGGGCAGTTATACCCGATTGTGCGTTGCGTTGCCGTGTCACCGCCACTACCTGCGCAGGAACGGTTTCTCTTATTTCATTTGTCGTTTGCAATTCCTGCTGTTTGCCTTCTGAATTAGGAACAATGGCAATGGCCGGAAGATCATCTGTGGAAAAAAACCGCGCATCTTTTTCATCCTGAATCGAAAATCCGCGTTTATGGGTTTCAATCGTTTGAACGTTGTTCCCTATCCAGATATCGTTTTGCAAAGTCGTTTTAATGGCGTTACCCAAAGCCGTATAATCGGTCACCGATTGTCTCCAAATTGTTTTTTAAGAGCTTTTTCAAATATTTCACCTGTTTGTAACGAGGCTTCTTCTACTGCATCTCCCAAAACCCTAAAGGCTGGCGTTCCCGGATGCTTCACTTCCTTCACCGGATGCCTGGCCCCCGACCAGAACAAAAGTTTATTATTTTTTGGACGAATGATATGAGGCTGGCTGCCAAACTCAATAATTCCAGCAATGGGAGAGTCGCTTTTCAAATTACCAGTAAAAGAAACTCGATCGTCTTTAAAGCTGGATTGAATGGACTGAAAATATGCCCCACTCCCTCTTCCAGGTTTACGACTGGGAGAACGAACTCGATCTTTTGCAAAATGTTCGGCCTCATTGGTAAGCTGGCGACCTGTTTCGCTTGCCACATTTTTCATCCCCAGTGACAGATTTTTAAACAGCTTTTTAATTTTTTCAAACGAGTCAAACTCAATGGAGAGGGACATATTTGAATCCAGTTAAAATATTAAAGTTGTACCAACCTATAAGGTTCCCAAAGCATCATCACCAAAGGTGGAATCGGTATTTGGTTCATCTCTAATAACCCTAGAGTCGATTCATCCGATTCATACAGTTTTGATTTATTAGCAAACAACAGTTTTATCCATTGCAACATACCTTGTTTGATTCCTTCAGGCACATCACTGGCAGTCGATCCATAACCTGCAATGAATTCGACTTCAACCGCGCTGAATTTTCTCAGCGAAGTAGGCCAGGAACTGTTGTCATTCAAGGCGACCCTTCCCGGAGAAGGTGCAGTGTCGACAAAATAGTCACTGGCATCAAAAGTTGCCGTGGAATTATCACTATCGTAGGTCTTTATATGAACAACCGACTGCATAGGAGGTCGAGGAATGATAATGACCCGCCCATTCAATTTGTTTAGCGTATTCCCAGGCCGGAAAGAAAATTCATCTAACCAAAGCGTCCAGGTTTGCGTTAAAAAAGATCTGCGCGTCCATTCCTCAGCTCGTTGACGAATTGCCGTAATCATTGAAGAAATCAAAGTATCATCGTCACCATCATCAATACGCAGCAGGCTTTTGACTTCAGCAAGGGTAACCGGTTCTATAAGAGGAGGCGTTTTTATTTTTAAGGCCATTATTTTTTAACCGTTTTTTTTCGAGTTTTGGCTCTCTTATTTTCTGGAGCCTTGCACAAGTTTTTGGTTTCATTTTTCTTGGCCCAGCGTTTGCGAAGAAAAACTATTGCAAGTTCATCGGGAATATCAACAACGTCATCAGCGCAATAGGTAACAACCGAAATACCATCGGGAGATCCCTGCCGGGTTTTGAGCATTTTAATTTTCATAATTTTTTCCCAGAAAGATTTCACCCTTTCCCGGAAAACCGGAAAAGAGAAAATGTAGGATCAAATAACAGGAACATGATGTGGAATTCCGCGAACCACCAACGCCGCTACCTGGGCACCTGTGGTAGCACCCGCAATGGTCAAAACAGAGCGAAGGTAGCGCGTTTGCTGCCTTTGTATCCAACCCGTTGATTGGTGTCAGAGGCCAAATCAACCAATGAACCTTCTTGATCGCTTGCATTTACATCATTCCAGTTCGAATTGTCATCCGACTCCTGAATCTTCGGTGTATGTGTTCCATCGGTGACAGTACCAACACTGAACACCACGGCCGATCCGTCAAATGCGCGGAGGTCTATCCCCGCTCCATTTACATCAGCCGTGTAATCATCAGGATCAATAGAATTGACCGCATCAAAATTATTTTTAATATCTCTCATTTGTTTCTCCGAAAATATTTTTTAATCAGTAACTCCCTCAATCCCCCTTATCAGGGGGAAGTTTTTAAAACCCCTCCCCTGATAAGGGGAGGTTGGGGGGGCGTTGCTTTCTATTGCCATTGGTGGATAGCCACTTATGCGGCGGTTTTTTGGATAGCGAAGGCTTCGAAATTCGTCACATCTCCACCGGTGCGTTTAGTTGTGTAAAACAAAACGAACGGTTTCGAGCTGAATGGATCGCGAAGCACACGCAGGCCCATACGATCAACGATGGTATAAGCTTGACTGAAATCACCAAATGCAACCGACAGGGAATTAGCTGCAACTTGTGGCATATCTTCCATACGTTCAATTGCATGACCGAGCAAGGTTTGCGGTTCACCTTCTTGAAATCCCGGCTGCCAGATATAAGAACCGCTGGAATCTTTCAGCTTAGAAACTTCTTCAATAGCACTACGCGACATCAACCATTTTGCATTAGGGATGTATGGACTTTTCAAAGCATAGAAGAGCGTGCGTAGTCCATCAGCAGTCAATGAGCTGGCATTACCGCTATTGATTTGCTGTACTTCACCCGGATTTGTCATACCTGCCGTGTAGGTAAGAATACCTCGTGGCTTTCCTGTTCCATCACCGTTGATAAACGAAGCGTTTTCGATGCGCGACATTTTGTCGGCAATCTTCATCGATAACCACATTTCAACATCGATGCGTGAATCGTCTAGCAATGTTTGTGTTGCTTTCGGCATTGCATAAAGTTCATGAACAGGAATTCGACGTACACCGATCTGCGGCGTATTGGTTTCAGGCCGAGACGCACGTTCACTCGTCCAACCACTGTCCGCTTCGTTAAGATCTTCAGGAATTTCCAAAGCATCGGTAGATATCGTTTCCACCGTTGCCAGGTTGCGCATAGGAGAAGTTTCAAAAACTTTCTGTACTGCATGCTCAGAAATGTCTGGAGTCATCCAGTAACCCCCATCCGGGTCGCTGTCTGAAGAAAGAAGCTTGACCTCTTCAGCCGACAATAACCCTTCCCCTTTTCGCAAGTAATGCACCACAGCTTGTTTTCTTGCTTGTGAATGAGGGTCGTATTTTTCATTTTCCCCTAGGCCCATTCCAGGACGATTCAGTTTCGTTTCAACTTTCTCAATACGTTCTTTAACCTCGGTAAGGCTCTGGATTTCCTTTGCAATGCAATCTACCTGTTCCTCCAGAACCGGGTCGGCATACCCCTTTTTCTGAATTTCAGATAACCGTTGGTCATTTTTGGTTTTGTGCTCCAGAAAGGCTTGATTGAGCTCTTCCACAAGCTGTTTGATCTCTTCCATAATTCATTCTCCTTCAAAAAGAAACCCCCCGTTTGACCCCCATGAATAATCCCTATATAATAAGGAACCTTTTCAATATTTTTTGGGGACAAACGAGGGCAAAATTAGTTGTTTTTAGTAGATTATGCCTCTTTTACGGCATTCAATAGTTGGCGCAGAGAGCGCCGAAGCATTCTGGCATCCTGATAATCGGCTCCTTTTGTCCATGAGTGGGGTTTACCCGGCTCTTTTTTAAGGAGTGATTTTAAATTGCGGATCACTAATCGGGTCTGCCGGGGATCCATTCCTACAGCATTTTTCAAAAACTGGCCGATCATTTCTTCTTTGGATTTCACACTGATGATCCCTGCCTGCTGGTTCATCGGAAATGTGACAACGCTGTATTCCATTAATTGAACTTCCTTCAATCGACGGATTTCTGGACGACTACGATCTGCCTCTTCTTTAATGACTCGAAAGCCAATAGAGAGTCCAGTTTTTCCGCCAATACTTTGCGCCATCTTCATCAAACTATGACGTTCGCGTGCGGCAGTAACATTGAGATCGAGTAACCCGCGAACAAATAACCCACGTTCATCTTCATGCGCTTCAACATTCCAACCAATTTGACGGGTGGGATCGTGGTGGTCGAGAATCGGGAATCGCCCTTTACTCTCAATCAGTGTTTTTTTATAAGCGCCTTTTTCCACCACGTCACCACCCAGATCGATAGACCCAAATGTGGAAGCATAACCACAAAACTCTCCAGCATCATTAATAGCGTCCATTTTGAATGGAAACGATTTAATCTCTTTCATAGATCATTCACCTTCAGTATTAAAATTATTTTGTGAACGCAGCGAAATCTGATCACCACCAGCAACATCATCGAAACCGACCATACGGCGTTTTTCATTTAACGTTAAAAACTCGCTCTGATTGACTCTATTCCACAACGCCTCCTGGTCTTCAGATAAAGCTTCTATACCGTCTTTGTTGTAATCCAGTAAAAGGTTTTCACCAAAATGAGGCACCAGCCAGTTATTAAGTGCATCCCGAAAACGATTTAGAAACGGACAAATAACCTCGGTGTACAACGCCTTACGAGCTTCTTTACGGTTTTGGTAAGTCGCCGGACTCAAGCCAATCAGCTCTGGCGGTACGTTATAAACCTGCGCAACTTGTAAGGCGCTCATCTTCAAACCTTCAATCCAATCCATATCCTTTGGGGAAATTCCAAGTTCCCTCCATTCAAGATCCTGTTCTAATAACAACGGTTCACGGGCATTGTTAACCCCTTGAATCTGCCGCCGCATTTCGGTTTTCAACCGTTCAAATTGTTCATCCGTTAAACGCTGCTTACAAGTCAATGCGCCTGAAGGAACCGCCGCATTCTGCAATAATGAAGAATTCCATTTATCGCCACTGTTTAATTTATCAATCGCCAAAGACGCTACCTGCACCGGAGACAAGCCATACCAATCATCCAGCGGATGAAACAGTTTGAGATGAAGAATTTTATCGGAGGAAAACTTAACCTTGCGTCCCGAAACGGTATATTCATATCCACCCACAAAATGAATCGGATCAGGAACAACACGCATACGATCAGGCCGCAAAACATAAAGTTCTTTTGGCATGCCAGAACGGTCTCCAGAGCCAACAGATTCCAAATAGGCATTCCCGGATAAATAAAGAAAACTGGCAGCAGATTCGATCCATTCAAATTTTCCCTGCAGAGGATTAGGCCGCTCAATCAAGTCAAGCAAGGGATGTTGTAAGACTTCACGGCGTTCTCCATTTGAAGATCGCCGAAACAGCAACCAGGGAACCCCGGCTACAGCAGAGGAAATTTCTTTCACGCAAGAAAACAGTACACTGTTTTGCATGAACCCTTCTTTTGCCAAAGAACTGTAATCTGTTTTTGGAGAAACCCCTTGCCCTCCCGGTACCCATAAAGTCATGGCCCGAGTAGCGGCACTTTCTTTTTTATTGATACTTTTGAACCAATCGAAAAATTTCATATTTTTAAAAGAAAAAGGTTTATCAAACTTTTAAAAAATATTTCACAAACCAACCGCTATACCCGTCGGGTTGGCATAAGAAATATTTGTATAGTTTGTATTAGAAAATTTATGTTGAGGTCGTCCTTCCCGATCAACTAATACAACCCAGTCTTCAGGCTGATAATAGGTTATCCAGTAGAACCCATTGCTCGGGTCGTAAGAAATACCTTGCAAGGAAGTAGGAATTGGATCCAGTTGATCCATCACTACCGAATTGACCAAACTAATACCCAAATCAAAAAAGTAAAGAGAGTTCTGCTGGTTATCGGTAATGATAATACGCTGCAAAACAGGATCGATACATAAGTCCTGTGGGCTAGTAATACCAAATGAAAAAAGATTATAAGTCTGGATCAAACCTCCATTTCTCTGTAAATGGTAGAGATTAATGGTACCCGGACCATCTGCTACCAACCAAAGTGTGAAGTCCCAGGGATCAACACAGATACCTTCGATTTGAGACGCAGAAGGATCAAACTCATTAACACCAAATGAACTGATGGGTGAACCCGTATCAAAATCAATATTCCATACGCGAATGTCGCTAGCTGTGCCACTGCTATTATGTTCGGTAGAAATCCACAACGTATTATCAGAAGGATCTAACGCCAATCCATCGGGTGGTGGATTGACTGTTGAAAATGCACTGACAGGAATAGAGTTTGCAATTTCATTCCCATTTTTATCCACCTTGAAAATTTTTCTGGCATCACTGGAAATGATCAGAGAACCCGATAAAGATCTACTACTTGTTGCCGTTTGCGACAGGCTTGCAAATTTAATCATTATTCGCCTGCCAAATAATCGCCAGCGGAAGACCCTGATGAGTTGCTACCCACTCGCACCCAAAATCCTTTTGCCTCATATCCCGCAGGGCAGTTTTTAAAAATAATTACTTCACCCTCAATATTTTGAACTTCCAAGTCACCGGAAACACCGCAATAAATTACTCGACATACCCGTGACAATTCATTCACAGCATGTGGGGTAACCGACTCCCAATGTACCGGAGGGCTTTCCAGTCCTTGCTGGGAATACTTATCTCTCCATCGGCTTGATCCTAATAATGCGTTTTGTGCCATATTTTTTTCCTCAATTTTTTTGATATTTTTAAAACGTTTTTTATAAATTAAAAAAGTAGTTGTAAAGAATTCCATACTTGCAATAAGTAAGAGGAGGTTTAAACTTTCTCATACAAATATAGAATCCTAAACAACCTGAAGAGATGCAGATTTATTTGTCGCAAGATTGGTTTTTAAAATGTTTCTACCTCAAAACAATTATGAAACCGATTCACTTGCTCAATTTGCTTAACCAGTTTTTCAATAAAGGGATCTTCCAGGCTGTCACAAAATTCAAATTCTCTCATAGGAGGTTCCATATTTTTTAAAACACAAATTTTCCGTCTAGAACTTTCTTGAACCATAAATTGACAAGCATTTTTCATAGTTTTCTCCACTGAATTTTTACTCGCAAACTCAAAACATCAAACCACTCTACGGATGCGGGGTCCTGAAAAACCGGAAGCAATTAAATTGAATAACATTTCCAAAGCATCGGGCCCATCATCGTGGCTAGCCTTTGGGAAATACTTCAATTGATCCAAAAGTAGGGTTTGATTATTACGAAACCGAATGAGTCCATTTTTTACATGCGGTTGTAATTTGGATATCCGCAATGTTTTATCGTTGATGGGTCTCACCCCTTCCACAGGTGGGTATAGTTTTCTCCGAGTTCCCTCTTTTAGTACCAGGTCTTTAAATAATTGTTGAAATTGAACTTCTTCAATAACGATCCGTTCGAACCTATATTGTTTGTGATAATTAAATAACGCTTCCATAATTGAATCGGGGTGACGTTTTTGAATATCAGCCTGAATAATATCGATGATGCCATCTGAATTAACTGCGCCAACTAAAATGGCTGAAGGGTCTGCTTTTTTGGAAGCAGAACCCATCGAAGGATCGACCGCGCAATAAAATCGGCTGTTTTGATCTACCAAGATCGGTTCGGGAATAAACTGAAACCATTCCTCTTGAAAGAGACAGTCGTCTGGATTTACGGGTTCATTTTGTTTTTCAGAATCAAAATATGCAGGACCATCAGAAACCCGCATGGTCATCAAATAATAATAAGGTTCACCTTCAGGCCAGAGAACCTTTGTGCCCCTTAACATTTCCTTTTTATTTTTATTAAAAAAAAGTTCCGCTTTCTTCTCCGCATCAATAGTTCGTGAGGTGTAAAATGCCTCCCATTTTTGCCAAAGTTTCGAAGAAGACCATTTAATAACTGCTTTCCATTTCTTCCCCCGCCATCCAGGCCGGACTAATAGTCGTGAGAGAAGGGAATCGTAATGAAGCACGGTTCCAACAACAATGTAGACGGTATAACGACCCCCAATCTTCATGACCGCTTTAAAAAACCACTTTCTGTCTTTTTCTCGTTGTTCCGGGGAATCAATGTTTTCATCATCTTCCAAATCATCGCAGATCACGAGATCGGGTCTGCGGTTTCCATGCCGAGCGCCTCGCAAACGTTTTCTTTTTCCCCAGCAGCGAACGGCTATTCCATTTCCCGTTACAAGTTTCGAAGCCTTCCATGTTCGGCCAGACCCACAAGCTTCAGGAAAATCTTCAATCAGTCTTTCATTAGCTTCCAGTTCTGCTTTGATCTGTTCGAGGAATTCTTCTGCTTGTTCTGAGGTATCAGAAATGATGACGATAAATTTTTTCCTGGAACCAACAATGCTCCAAAGTGGAACAATCAAAGATGTTATGGTTGATTTTGCGTTTCCACGAGGAGCGGCCAATGCTTCTTTGCTACCTTTACCTGAAAGTTCTGATTCTAGGATCTGTTCCTGAAAATGTATGAACATTTCTTTATGCATTGCTGAACAATTTTCCGTAAGATGATGAGGAAAATAATGTTTTGCAAAAAACTTTAGATCGTTCAGTGCTTTTTCTTTATGCCTTTCTTTTTGTTCGGTGCTTCTTTTTCCAAAAGGTTTGAGACTTTCTTTAATTCTTTTTTCTGTGGTTCGTCCTGATTTGTTTTTTCGATTTCCTGATATTTCAACCATTGCCGTATTACTTTTTCCTCAATTTCTTCAACATGGTCACCGATATAATGCGCTGCGGAAATTTCATCATTTTCAGCTAAATAAATTGCAATTGCCTGAAGAGCCTCAGATAGCAGACGCGAAGGGTCTATTTTTTCCATTTGTATTTTTAGTTTTAGAACGTCACTGATTTTCCCGGTATAAGCACAATAAACACGATGACTTTTCAAATCATCCGGTGATTGTTTGATCAGTTCCTGTACTATTTTTTTATTTTTTTCCAGTTCTATGATTAGTTTTGAGAGCTCGTTCAGACTTGTTGAAACAGGTTCAGGCAATTTTTTTTTCTCCAGCATTCAAAGCTCCCACAATCTGATTGACTGATTTATTCAGTTCGTTCAATTGCTTGAAGATTCTTGTAATAAGCCCTTCTGTTTTGCCAACGGCAATATAAAAAGCTTTTTTATCGACATATTGTTCAAAAATATATTTTTGATCCTCTTGTCTTGTTCGTTCCAGTTCTCTAATGATATTTTCCATATCTTCCAGGTTTTGCTTAAACTCATTCAGCCTTCTATTATTTTCCCCAATCATCCAGCGAACGAACCAGCCAACAATTCCAAGAATCAATATGGCAAAAGAAGTTACCCAGGGAGTTAATGTTCTAAACAGTTCCAAAGTCATAAAAAACCTATCCTGCATGAGGGAAGTTAATTTTTTTAACCACTTCATGAATCATTTCCTTCTGATTTTGTTTTACTCCCGCTCTTAATGCAGAAAGTCCCATCGCCTCCAGCAAAAGCGACATCGAATCGCTGGATATAAACTCGTTAAGAGAAATATCTCCGGTGATTAAATTAATCGATGACACAAAAAGCATTAAGATCGAGACGATGTACGTTTTTTTACCAATAAACCAACTCATAAAATATCCTAGAAAAAAATGGTTTTAAGAAGGGCGGGCCGGAAAATATCCGGCCCATGTGGAGGCAGGATTCAAACCTTTACGCAAAGGGTTGGGGGGATAAGTTGTAAAAATGGGCTTCTTTTTTTATTTGCTAAAGAAACCCTTCTGAATGTTGAAGTTTTCTTTATGAAAAAAGAATGTTTAAGCATCCCCTTACTATATGTAATTAAGGGGAACGTACTAATTTTCTAAACCCTTGGAAAAATAAGGTTTTTTTTAGTGAAAAGGGAAGTGTTGAGGGAAAAGTTATTTGAAGGTCAACCGATGGAAAATTTTAAAAAATTTTCATCCAAAAACTTTTGTTAATACACAGGTTGAGTGATTTGTTTTTAGTCTCGAGTTTTTGATGTTGCTTTTATGACTCCCATTTTATATATTGATCCTTCATATCCCCCCCATTAACGTTTTATTTACTCCGATTATTTATGGAAGCCAAAGAAGCTATTTGGAAAAGGTGTTTGGAAAAAATTGAGGAAAGCATTCTTCCTGATAGCTATGCAACCTGGTTTTCGCCGACCTATCCACGCAACTTAGATAATGGCCTGATAACAATTGCGGTTCCCAACCAGTTTTATAGAAAATGCTTAATCGAAAACTATCGGGAATTGATTGAAAACACACTGAAAACCGTATCGGATGAACCCATTCTTGTGGATTTCTGCATAGATTCTGAAAAAAGCGCCCAAATGGGGCAACAAAATAAAAGCTCTGTTATTGTTGAAGAACCACAACCTATTGGGCGAGATTTAGAACCTGAGCCTTGCACTAAAACATTAAACCCCAAATATAATTTCGCCAATTTTATCGTTGGTTCCAGCAACCAGTTTGCACACGCCGCTGCCTTAGCTGTAGCAAATAATCCGGCTTTAGCTTACAACCCTTTATTTATTTATGGGGCGGTGGGACTTGGTAAAACTCATCTTTTACACGCCATTGGTAATAATATTTGCCAAAACAATCCAGGTTCGAGAGTTCGTTATATTTCAGCGGAGAGCTTTACCGTCGACCTTATTGAATCAATTAAAAAAGATAAAATGCCCTATTTCAGAAAACGATATAGGCCTCTTGATGTTTTATTAATTGATGATATCCAGTTTATCGCTGGAAAGGAAAGGACGCAGGAAGAGTTTTTCTATACTTTTAATACCCTTTACGAATCACATAAACAGGTTGTTATCTCAAGCGATAGATATCCAAAAGATATTCACAATATGGAAGAACGTTTGAGGTCCAGATTTGAGTCAGGGCTAATTGCTGATATTAATACTCCCGACCTTGAGACCAAGGTTGCGATCTTATATAAAAAAGCCGAGTTCCACAAAAAAACGATCCCACAAGATGTAGCAATATTCATTGCCAGCAATATCAAATCAAATATTCGTGAGCTTGAAGGGTTTCTATTAAGAATTATTGCTTATTCCTCTTTTACACATAGAGAGCTCAACCTTGAACTCACTAAGGAAGTTCTAAAAGATTTCACATTTGATAAAACAAGGAACTTTACCATTCAAAATATACTCAAAACGGTGGCCTCTTATTACGATATAAAGGTATCAGATGTGAAGTCAAAAAGGCGTACCCGAGAGATTTCTACAACTCGTCAAATAGCCATGTATTTATGCCGAGAACACACTAAATCATCACTTCCTGAAATAGGAAGACAGTTTGGAGGAAAGGATCACACAACGGTTATTTTCTCTCACAAAAAGATATCAAAAAGTATCAAAGAAAACAATGATTTACAGGCATCCATCCGTGAAATTTTAAGCCTTATAGAAGAGGGAAAAACTGTATAAAACATGTGAAAAACAGGTTATAAAAACAGTTAAAATAAGGTATAATCCAAGCAGTAAAAGTTTTCCCCACCTTTACTAAAAATGCAGCATTATTAATAACAACTTCTTCTATAAAATCTACCTTTTAAATTGGGAACTTAGACTGTTTTTCCACATACTTTCAGGCCCTACTACTACTACTAGTTAGTAACAGGGTTCTTTTTTTTATTAGTTAAAGTAATAACCAGGTAACTATGGAATCATCAGAAAAAAAAGTATACGACTCATCTAACATAAAAATTCTTGAAGGTCTCGAAGCCGTAAGAAAAAGACCGGCAATGTATATCGGTGGAACAGGTATTGATGGTTTGCATCATTTGATATTTGAACTGGTTGATAACAGCGTAGATGAAGCTATTTCGGGATTTTGTAAAGAGATAGAGGTTATCCTTCATATTGATGGAACAGTCACTGTATCAGACGATGGCAGAGGAATACCCGTTGGTATGCATTCAGATAGAAATGTGTCCGCGGCTGAAGTTGTTATGACCGTTCTTCATGCTGGGGGAAAATTTGATAAAGATACTTATAAAGTTTCAGCAGGGTTGCATGGGGTTGGTGTATCCGTTGTAAATGCTTTGTCGGAAACGTTGCAACTTGAAATAAAAACAGAAGGAAAAATCCATACTCAGCAATATAAAAAAGGAAAACCAGTCTCCACACTTGAAGTTATAGGAGAAACAAACTCTACGGGTACTCGTATTAGATTTAAAGCAGATGCTGAAATTTTTGAAGACTTAAATTTTAGGTTTGAAATTTTATCTAATAGATTGAGAGAGTTAGCTTTTCTAAATAAGGGCTTAAAAATACATATTCATGATGAAAGAGATGGTAAAGACAATGAATTTATTTTTGAGGGAGGAATTGTTTCTTTTATAGAACACTTGGGAAAAAACAAAAAGGTTCTTCATCCAGAACCTATTTATATTGAGAGAGATAAAGATGATTGTGACCTCCAAGTAGCATTGCAATATAACGATAGTTATGCAGAAGAAATGTTTACTTTTGTAAACAATGTGAATACCAGAGATGGGGGTACCCACTTAAGTGGGTTTAGGTCGGCATTGACAAGAACGGTAAATAGTTATGCGACCCAGAACAATATGCTTAAAAACACCAATGTAAGTTTGACGGGTGATGATGTAAGAGAAGGTCTCATTCTTGTGTTAAGCATAAAAATCCCGGAACCCCAGTTTGAAGGTCAGACAAAAGGGAAACTCGGTAATACCGAAGTAAAAGGTATTGTTGAGCAAATAGTGAATGAAAAATTGGGACAGTTTTTTGAAGAACAACCTGCTGTTGCCAAAAAAATTGTTTCCAAAGTAATTGGTGCCGCCCAGGCAAGAGAAGCGGCAAAAAAAGCTAAAGATTTAGTAAGAAGAAAAAGCGCATTGGAAGTCAGCTCCCTCCCGGGAAAACTAGCCGACTGTTCCGAAAAAGACCCTGCACTTTCTGAACTTTATATTGTAGAGGGAGACTCGGCTGGAGGTTCTGCAAAACAAGGTAGGAACCGTAAAAACCAAGCCATATTACCCATGCGCGGGAAAATTTTGAATGTAGAAAAAGCCAGAGCAGAAAAAATGATTGGCAATCAAGAAATTAGAACCTTAATTACTGCTCTAGGAACAGGAATTGGCGGCGATTTTAAACTGGAAAAACTCCGCTACCACAAAGTAATAATTATGACAGATGCGGATGTCGACGGTTCACACATTAGAACGCTTCTCCTAACATTCTTTTTCCGACAAATGCCACAAATTATTGAAAACGGTTATTTGTATATTGCACAACCACCGCTTTATAAAATTAAAAAAGGTAAAAAAGAAAACTATTTAAAAGATGAGAAGCTCTTATTCCAGTATTTAATGGATCAGGGAACAGAAAAACTGGAAATATCTAATAGTCAAAGCGATGAAAAAATATCCGGTCTCGAATTAAAAGCTTTAATCGATAACCTTTTTAAATTCGAAGAATGTTTTAGCCGTGTTGTTAAAAACAACATTCCACAAGCTTTTTTAAATGTGTTGATTAATTTAAACGTTGAACGAAGCGATTTTGAAAAGCTGGAACATGTTCTTGCCGCAGCCATTCAACTTCTTGATGGATTAATCGACGAAGAAAATAAGAATAAATTTGAATATAAAAAGGAGTATTTAAATATTCCGATCAAATTTAAAAAAAGCATTAACCTTAATGCTGATAAGAAAAACAGATTAAAAGAATTTCTTATTGAGATAAATGAACAAGAAGCTGATTTTTCTACAATAAAGACGACCCATGAGTTTGAGAAGGTAGATTTAAATAAAGAACTAAAAGATGTAGCTCTTTCAATAGATTTTGATCAAGACAGCAAAACCTACAATGTTGTATTTTTTGGTTCTAATAATGGTCGTGATTTTGAAATCAAATTGAATCCGGAGTTTATGGAATCTGTAATCATTCAAAACATTATGGAAATCTATAAACCTATTAAATCTAAAGACTACCCTCCCTTTGTATTACATAACAACGGGGAGAGCACTTCTGTGAATTCTAAACATGGTTTGTTGCAGGCGGTTTTAGAGATGGCAAAAAAAGGTATTTATATTCAGCGCTATAAAGGTCTGGGGGAAATGAACCCTGAACAATTATGGGAGACAACAATGGACCCTGAGGTAAGGGTACTTTTACAGGTCCGTGCAGATGATCTGGTGGCTTCTGAAGATCTGTTTACTACTTTAATGGGTGAAGAAGTAGAGCCGCGCCGAGACTTTATCCAGAAAAACGCGTTACAAGCAAGAAACCTGGATGTTTAATAATTAGTTTTTAAAATTTTTTTCTTTGAAAGGCAAATTGATGCCGGAAACGATCGACCCGATAAACATTGATGATGAAATGAAAAGTGCATACCTTGATTACGCGATGAGCGTAATCGTTGGTCGTGCTCTACCGGATATCAGAGATGGTTTAAAACCGGTACATCGCCGTGTTTTGTTTGCCATGCATGAAACGGGAAACGTTTTTAATAAGCCATACAAAAAATCAGCGAGAATCGTTGGTGATGTTATTGGTAAATATCATCCCCATGGTGATCAGGCTGTTTATGACACTATTGTTCGCCTAGCTCAGGAGTTTTCTCTAAGAAATCCTCTGATTGATGGTCAGGGTAACTTCGGTTCCATTGATGGAGACTCCGCCGCTGCGATGCGTTATACCGAAATCCGTATGCAGGAGATTACCGGCGAGTTGTTGCGTGACCTCGAAAAAGAAACCGTTCAGTTCATTCCTAACTACGATGAGTCAACGAAAGAACCCTCTGTTCTTCCAGCTAGCTTTCCTAATCTTTTAGTAAATGGATCTTCAGGAATTGCTGTTGGCATGGCTACTAATATTCCGCCACATAATTTGGTAGAAGTTGTGGATGCGGCCATTCACGTTATTGAGGAGCCGGAATGTTCGATTGATGATCTTTTACAAATTGTGAAAGGTCCAGACTTCCCCACTCACGGAATCATTCAGGGGAGAAATGGGATCGTTTCTGCCTACAAAACGGGGCGTGGAATAATCCGCGTAAGAGGCCGTGCAGAAATTGAAACAATGGAAAAGGGAGATCGGGAAAGGATCATAATTAACGAATTGCCTTTCCAAGTTAACAAGGCTCGTTTGGTTGAAAAAATAGCCGAGCTAGTGAGAGACAAAAAACTGGAAGGAATTTCAGATTTAAGAGATGAGTCAGACCGTGATGGGGTTCGGGTTGTTGTTGAGTTAAAGAAGGGTGTGATGGGGCAGGTTGTGTTGAATACCCTTTATAAAAATACTCAGCTTCAGGATACCTTTGGGGTAATTCTCCTTGCTTTGGTTAACCAGCAACCTAGAGTTTTAAATCTGAAAGAGTTTTTGCGCTACTTCGTTTTGTTCCGAAAAGAAGTTGTAACTCTTCGAACGGAATATGATCTTAAAAAAGCCAGAGAAAAGGAACATATTCTGGAGGGTTTAAAAATCGCTCTGGATAATCTAGATGAAGTGGTGAAGCTCATCCGTAATGCGGAGGACCCTGTATCTGCGCGAGAAGGCCTCATGTCTACATTTGCCCTGTCAGAAATTCAGGCAAAAGCAATACTTGAAATGAGATTGCAACGCTTGACGGGTTTAGAACGGCAGAAAATTGTTGATGAATTAGAGGACATCCGCAAAAAGATAGAAGAATACCTTTATATCTTGGCTAATGAAGGGGTTAAATTAAAAATCATTCGGGATGAGTTGGTTGAAATAAAGACCAAGTATAACGAGGGACGGCGAACAGAGATAGCAGAAACGGATGAAGGGGATCTTCTTATGGAAGACCTGATCGCCGATGAAGATACCGTGGTGGTTTATACCCGTAGTGGCTATATCAAGCGTCATTCTGTTGATAACTATAGGGCTCAAAGACGTGGTGGTAAAGGGATTCGTGGAATGGATCTTAAAGAAGAAGATGTTGTTGAAAAACTTTTTATATCTTCTACACTCAGCCATCTTCTCGTGTTTACCAGTTTAGGTAAGGTTCATTGGTTACGGGTTTTTTCCATTCCAGATGCAAGTCGGATTGCGAAAGGAAAGTCCATTGCCAACTTATTGAACTTGCAGCCAGGTGAATCGATTGCCAGTATTTTATCTGTTCGGGAGTTTGAAGAGGATAAGTTTGTAATGGTTGCCACGGAACGTGGAATTGTAAAGAAAACCTCATTAATGGCATACAGCAAACCCAGGCAGGGAGGGGTTATCGGCTTGACCATTGATGATGGAGATCGACTGATTGGTGCTGAATTATGTGATGGAGAAAGCGATATTTTGCTGGCAACTGCAAAAGGGTTTTCAATTCGCTTTTCTGAAAAGGAAGCTCGCCCCATTGGTCGAACGGGAAGAGGGGTGAGGGGAATTCGTTTGAAGGCAGATGATCTCGTGGTTGGAGCTGAAATTGTGCACCCCGGTAATATGCTTCTTACTGTAACCTCCAATGGTTACGGAAAAAGAACTCGGTTGGAAGAGTACCCTGTTCAGGGGCGAGGCGGGCTGGGAGTTATGACTATTCGATGTAATGAAAAAATTGGTACAGTTGTGGGCATCCAACAAGTAACCGAAAGCGATGAGCTTTTAGTTATCACCTCTGATGGAAATATTGTTCGAATGAAGGTCAATGAGATTTCTGTTATTGGTCGCAATACCCAGGGAGTTAGACTGGTTGGAACTGGCGACTCGAATCAGGTTGTGAGCGTCGAAAAACTGGTTGAATAAAACAAACTGAGGTTTCGTTTTTTAAAATATGTATAAAAAAGTTTTTCCCGCCCTAATACTATCTATTTTATTTTCTGCCTTGTTTTTTCTGGTTTCCTGTGGTGAAAAAAATGACCCGTTAATTGATAAAGCTAATGAAGAATGGATCCAGGGGCACAACCACAGCGCGCTCGAACTATTAAACGAAGTGTTAAAAGAACACCCTTCGGGACCAAAAGCCGAAGAAGCTCTTTTCAGAATGGGTGAAATCCATCATTTCAGTTTGGATAACAGTACCCGAGCGCTCAATTATTTTCAGGAAGTTCGGCAAATGAACCGGCAGGGGCCGTTTAGTTATGACGCGCAGAAATATATCGCAGAAATAGCCGAATTTGGTTTAAAGGATTACGATCAAGCTATCATTGAATATCAGAACCTGATTAATTTTTACAAAAAAGAACAATCGGATGGTGACCACCAATATAGAATTGCTTCCATTTATTATAAAAAACAAAATTATGAACAAGCCTTGGTGGAACTACAGATCCTTCTTGAAAATTACCCGAAAAGTCCTTGGGCTGAGGAAACAAAATTTAAGATCATAGAAATTCTTTACGCTCTTAACCGTTGCCCGGAAGCGAGAGAGCAATACCGGCATTTCAACCTGGAATATTCTAATAGTCGATTTAAATCAGAAATGGACTTTGTGGTTGCATCTTGTTTGGAAGAAGAAGGTCATCTTCAAGATGCCTATAACCGTTTCAAGGCTTTAGAAGGGCAATACTCGTTTCCTTCAATATTGAAAATGAAATTAGTGGGAATAGAAAAAAGGATTGAAAAGAAAAGATAATGTTAGATATAAAATTTATCCGCGAAAATATTCAGGTTGTAAAAACGGGTCTCGAACGTCGCAATGGAAAATTTCCTGATTTAGACGACTTGTTACGGCAAGAGGAAGAAAGGCGAGAAGGTCTTCAGGAATCTGAACAGCTTAAAAATAAAAAAAAGAAACTTTCTGCAGAAGTTGGAAAGCTTAAACAGCAAGGACAAGATGCATCCAAACAAATGGATGAAGTAAAAAACCTGAATGTTTTCATAAAAGAATTAGATGAAAAAGTCGAAGGATTAGAAACCATCATCCATGAGAAATTGCTGGGCATTCCTAATTTACCAGATGAAAATATTCCTGATGGTGTTGATGAATCCAGCAATAGGTTTATCCGAGAATGGGGAACCAAGCCTGATTTTACAGGTGAATCTCTTAACCATGTTGAACTAGGTGAAAAGCTTGGACTAATAGATTTAAAGCGAGCCGCCAAAATTTCTGGGGCGAGATTTGCTGTTTACCGAGGTGCGGGCGCTGCATTGCTAAGGGGTTTGATTAACTTCATGGTTGATGTACAGACTCAGGAAAATGGATATGAAGAGCTCTATCCGCCTTTTCTGGTCAACGAGGAAAGCTTATTGGGCACAGGCCAATTGCCTAAGTTTGGAGAAGAACTCTTTGCTATGAAAAACGATCCGCTTTTTCTTATCCCTACAGCGGAGGTTCCTGTTACAAATTTTCATAGAGATGAGATTCTTGAAGAAGAATCTCTTCCTGTTTGTTATGCGGCTTACACCCCTTGTTTTAGACGGGAAGCAGGTTCTTATGGGAAAGATACTCAGGGATTGATTCGGCAACATCAGTTTGACAAAGTGGAACTGGTAAAATTTTCCAAACCCGAAGATTCAAACACGGAACTGGAGAAACTGGTGCAAAATGCGGAATTAATTTTAAAGAAATTGAATTTGCATTATCGTGTTATGGAGTTATGTGTGGGGGACTTAGGGTTTTCAGCAGCGAAAACTTATGACTTGGAAGTATGGTTGCCCAGTCAGAATACTTATCGAGAAATATCGTCTTGTTCTAATTTTATAGATTACCAGGCACGTCGCGCAAAAATACGATGTAAAAAGAAAACGGGAGGAAAACCGGAGTTTGTTCATACGTTGAATGGATCAGGTCTAGCGGCAGGTAGGTTGTTTGTGGCGATATTGGAAAACTATCAAAATGCTGATGGAACCGTTACCGTCCCAGAAGCCATACGACCTTATTTACAGGGGCGCGAGGTTTTATCCACTTGATATCGAGTTCTACTTGATTTATAAAGCTTAAACCCTGAAAATAGCGCGCTTGACTTTTTTCTACAAGTAGATAAATATAAGCGCAGTCCAAAAATATTCAGGAGGGATGGCCGAGTGGTTTAAGGCGGCGGTCTTGAAAACCGTTGAACGAAAGTTCCGTGGGTTCGAATCCTACTCCCTCCGCCATTACTTGCTGTAAGGGTTGTTGATTATTTAACAAGTTTTGAAAATAGACACTGAATAATTATTGTGGAGAGGTGGCTGAGTTGGCTGAAGGCGCGCGCCTGCTAAGTGTGTGTAGGTTTACCCCTACCGAGGGTTCGAATCCCTCCCTCTCCGCCACTATTTGCTGCAAAGGAAGGTTATTTTGAAGTTTATAAAAATTCGAAAAACAGGATTAGCTTTAGTGGTTGCAGTTACATTGCTCATTGGTTGTGGTGGGAGTAGCGATAGTGATACACCACTACCCCAGGCTAAAAAAATCAGTGATGTTGATGTGCCTAAATATGAAGGATCGGGATCCAAACCTGCTTATTCCGAAAAGCAGGCAGCCCCAGACGAGACTCATCCTGGGGTAAAAGAAGGTGTTAAAATTAATCGAGGGATAGTAGTTCCTCAAGAGGTGGAAGGCCAGTGGAAAGCAGTCAAAATCATGGTCCGTAATAAAATCGATGAGTCAAGAAACTCGATGAAAACGGTTTCTTTGGGAGATAGTTTTGAGCTGGATGGGTCTGCAATTAAAGTTACGGTAGGGCCTTTCATGCCAAACTTTGTTATGACGCAAAAAAGCTATTCTTCGAAGGGAAATGAATTGACGAACCCTGCGGTTCGATTGGTAGTTGAGGAAAATGGAAAAACATTATTTGAAGGTTGGGCTTTTGCTAAATACCCGACAATGTACGCATTTGAGCACGATGAATTTGCATTGCAGTTAATGGATTATATCCCTGCCGATGTTTCCTGATATAATACATAATTAAAAAAATTAGGCGCCCATGGCTCAGCTGGATAGAGCGACGGTTTGCGGAACCGTAGGTCGCAGGTTCGAGTCCTGCTGGGCGCACTCTTTTTTTTCCTATTCTACCATCTCTCATCTATAAGCTATTTATCTTAATTCATTGAGGTTACTGCATTCACAGGTCTACATAACCTTTACCATCGGGTTTTCTCAAAATCAAAAAACCGACTCTTTTTTGAATAATTTTATCGAAACTGTTATCTTCTAAGTACAGGAAAATTTAAAAGGGAAAAAGAACTATGGAGATAATTAAGGATTTCATGTCCACACCTGTCTTGAGTGTTAATGCTGATGCGAGCGTTGAAGAGGCAGCGAAAGAGATGGAAGAAAAAAAAGTGAGTTGCCTGCTGGTTAAGCAAAATGAAGAATCAGTTGGAATCATCACTACATCGGATTTAGTAAAAAGGGTTATGGCTAAGGGATTAGACCCGAAAACCACTAAAGTCGATTCTGTAATGTCCAAACCCCTTATCACGATAAACCATTACCTGACCCGAAGTGATGCCAATGAGATGATGCAAAGGAAGAGAATAAAGCATATTGCTGTGACTGAAGGGAGCAATGTTCTGGGGATATTGACCCCCAAAGATATGATGACATGAGAAAATTTTGCGGGAATGCTTGAGCATATAAAGATTGAATATTTTGCCGGATAAATCTAAAATGCCAGTACGATTTTGGGTCGGGTAAAACGTCGTGAGTCCGATAATAACGACGTTGTCTCGACCTTTTTTCATTAAAATTTAGAGTACTTGAGGGAGAGGTGGCCGAGCGGTTGAAGGCGCACGCTTGGAAAGCGTGTGTAGGTTTACCCCTACCGAGGGTTCGAATCCCTCCCTCTCCGCCACTACGAACCGTGGAGGCAAAGGTTAGCACCCGTCAAGTAAGCTATGGGTGTTGCGCTTTTTAATATAGTCGATTAAAATTTCTCCCCTTGTAATAGGGTTGTTCGTCGCAGAGGCAATATGTTTTTTTAGCCAAGCTGGCGTTTGTTAATTGTTATTGAAATTACCTCCCCTCGTTAGAGGGAAAAAATTTTGGGCAGTTTTGTTGGGCCTCACGCAACATGGCTTTGTGAAATCCGTCAGGTCCGGAAGGAAGCAGCGGTAGCGAAATCCCGTGTGTGCTGTGAGATACCCAGCAACTCTGCCTTTAGTTCCCCGTCCGTTTTTAGA
>JAJDBA010000141.1 GCA_029261675.1 Nitrospinaceae bacterium | reverse complement strand
GCAACACCGATCATCGGTTGCGGACGGGTGTCCGAAAAAGGACTGAGATGGGAACCTTTACCTGCAGCTAAAATGATGGCTTTCATTTAGAAAATCTCGGTTGGAAGGCAATGCTCTATATTGCGGACGGGCGTTATTTTTCCAGCAACTTCTCTGCCCGCTTCAAGTCTTCGGGGGAATTTATCCCAAAGATTTCATCGGTATCCTCTATTTGCACCGATGCCACGGGGTATCCATTTTTCATTGCGTATTCTAATGTATCGGTCAAATAATATTCTTTCTGAACATTATCATCACTGAGACAGTATAAGGCTTTAAAAAACAAGTCCTTATCAAAACAATATACCCCGGAGTTGAATTCGTCAACAATTTTCTCTTCGGCAGAAGCATCTCGGTGCTCAACAATCTTCAATACAGACCCATCATCATGGCGGATAATGCGGCCGAAGTCGTGTTTCTCCTTACTCTTGAGTGTCAATACGCTACACTTTGCTGACACTTCCTTATGCTGTAGCAGCAGCTGCTCAAGGGTCTCAGCCTTTATTAAAGGCATGTCCCCGCAAAGCACCAAGATATTGCCCTTGAAATCGTTCAACACCTGTTCTGTCTGTCTGGCAGCATGCCCCGTGCCAAGTTGCTCTTCCTGTAATACAAACTCCAGGCCTCGATTGGAAAACTTTTCCTGCACCTGATCGGCCTGATGCCCAACAACAACAACAGTTCGAGCCGGATGCAATTTTTCCGCAACATCAAGAACGTACTCAAGAATGGGTTTTTCAGCAATGGGTATAAGGACTTTGGCTAGGAAAGTTTGCATGCGGGATCCTTTGCCCGCCGCGAGGATGATTACTGCTAGGTCTTGCTCTTGCATTTAATTTCGTATTCCGCAATTTTCTTTCTTAAAGTATTACGGTTGATGCCCAAAATATTTGCCGCTTGAGTTTGATTACCGTTGGTTTCCTTTAAAACGATCTCAACCAGCGGTTTTTCAATGCCTCCCATAATCAACTCATGCAGATGACCGTTGTTTTGTTCATCCATTGCACCAACATATTGCTTAATGGATTTGTCCAGCCATTTTTCGAGAAACGTATGTACTTTTTTTTGAGTGTTCTGCATTGTCGAAGAATCCATTCTTTTCCCAGGATAAAAAACGCGGCGTCCTCCCCAGGGCTTGGCGTGGCTTGATTGCGTGGATATTAGCAAACTCCTCAAATGTGGTCAAGCAAGGACTTGTTTCTCTTTATAAGTCACACAATTACAGGTTGCTTACTTTCCACTCTCTGGTCTAAGATGAAAGTAAATAATTTTTCATTGTCGTTATTTTCAATTTTTCCTCTAAAAAATTTATCCGATTTCTTAAATGAAAGTCTCTTGTATTACATTAGGGTGCCGAACCAACCAGCACGATACCGCTGAAATGCAGACTCTTCTCGAGAAGGAAGGATTTGTCATGGTCGGACAACGAGAAAAAGCCGATGCCTATGTCATCAACACCTGCACCGTTACACAAAAAAGCGATGCCAGTTCTCGACTTGCCGTTAAAAAATCCCTCACCCTCAACCCAGATGCTCTGGTGGTGTTCACCGGATGCTATGCGCAACTGAACCCAGAAGAAGCCGCTGAACTAAGCGGGCTCGATGTCGTACTGGGCAACGCCGACAAACTGGAGATTGCCAAACTGCTAAAAAGCAAGCTGCTAAGCCCTGACAGGCAATGGCAAAAATCTAAGACTACCGAAATCGTGATGTCGGACATCCATAAGAAAAGAATTTTTAGAACCATCCCGGTCAAAAACTTTCAAGGTATGACAAAGGCTTTCATAAAAGTTCAAACCGGTTGCGATGAAAAATGTTCTTTTTGCACTGTCGTTCGAGCACGCGGCAAATCTATCAGTGACAGCCGAGAAAATGTCCTTAACAATATCCAGGAAGCCATTGATACTGGTTTTAAAGAAATCACCTTGACTGGAATCAACCTTGGCACTTGGGGGATGGATACCGGAGAAACATTCACTTCGCTGGTTCAAAACATTGTCGAATTGCCCGGCGATTTCAGAGTCCGACTGAGTTCGATCAACCCGATGGAAATTGACAACGATTTGATTCGGCTCATCGCCGAAACGGAGAAACTCTGCTCGCACCTGCATATTCCTTTGCAAAGCGGCGACAACGAAATTCTACGACGAATGCGCCGAAATTATAATATCGAGCAATACAGAGATGTCGTCCGTCGCGCTATCAACACGATTCCAAATCTGGGGCTGGGTGCCGATGTCATTGTAGGGTTTCCCGGAGAAACAGATGCCGCATTTGAAAACACCCGCAAACTAATCGAAGAGTTTCCTTTCTCTTACCTACATGTGTTTTCTTACTCACCAAGGCGTGGAACCGAAGCCAACGACTATAAAGATGATGTTCCCGGAAATATTAAAAAAGAACGCAATAAAATTCTCACTCAATTGATCGCGAAAAAAAGTCTGGAATTAAAAAATAAATTTCTCAATCAAACCGCAACCGTACTCATAGAAAACCAGCGCGATAGAAAAAGTGGCAAGCTAAAGGGTCATACCGACAACTATATCCCTATCAGCTTAGACGGACCCGATTCACTTAAAAATCGATTGATACCCGTAACTCTGCAACAGGTTTCAGGAGACCATGTTGAAGGATGCGTCCTCTCATAACACTCACCACCGACTTCGGACTCGATGACCCTTTCGTTGGCATTATGAAAGGAGTCATTCTAAATATCGAACCCGAAGCTCATATTATTGACATCACCCACAATATCGATCCGCAAAACATCTTCCAAGCATCTCAAGTCCTGAACGCGACTTATCCCTGGTATCCGAGAAAAACCATTCATATTGTTGTTGTCGATCCAGGTGTGGGCGGACCCGCTTTGAATAAGTCGTCAAAAACTTCCAACCTTTCTTTGATTGCGAAGGGTCGAGGCCCCATCGGCAAAAGGCCCATAGTGGTCCAATCACAATTCCAGACATTCATAGGCCCCGATAATGGAGTCCTTACCCCGGCTTTAGGTCCTAAATCCAGAACCTATGAATTGAACAATCCGAAGTATTTTTTGAAAAATATTTCCAACACCTTTCACGGACGTGACCTGTTCGCTCCTGCAGCCGCATGGATCGCCACGGGAATTTCAGCCTCTAAAATGGGGCCACGCGTTATAAAGCCAACCCGACTAGAGTTACCGAAAGCCACAAAAAAAGGTAAAAACATCAAAGGTGAAATCCTCTATATCGATCGGTTCGGAAATGCCACCACAAACATCTCCGCAGAATTAATGAGCGAAACCTTTGCATCATCCGATACAATAGAACTCAAGGTCGGTAAGAATAAAATTGATGGACTCGTCACCGGTTATTATCAGGTTAATCTCGAGCAGGTAGGGGCTATTCTCAACAGTTGGAATCAGGTTGAAATTTTCTGCCGCGAGAACAGTGCAGAAAAGAAGCTCAAATTAAAAACAGGTCAAACCGTCACCCTCAAAATAAAATCTACCTGATTTAAAAATATTAACAATTTAAAAACTATTGAGTTCTATGAAGCCTTACGACCCAGATGGCATAAAAATCGTCTGTCAAAATAAAAAAGCACGCCACAACTACATTATTGAAGATTCTTTCGAAGTCGGATTGGTATTACAAGGCACCGAAGTAAAATCATTGAGGAATGGCAAAGCCAATCTCGTGGACAGCTACGCCACTATTAATGACGAGGAAGCCTGGCTGAATCATTTTCATATCGATCCCTATACTCCCGCAACTCAGTTCAACCATCACCCCATGCGGAAACGCAAATTGCTTTTACACAAAAAAGAGATCAACAAACTTATCGGAAAAACACAGGAAAAAGGCTGTACTCTGGTCCCTTTAAAAGTATATTTCAAAAATGGCAAAGCAAAAGTGGATCTCGGTGTCGCCAAAGCGAAAAAGCTATACGACAAACGCGCCGCGCTCAAGAAACAAGAGTCTGATCGAGAAATAGACCGTGCCATGAAATCCAAAAACCGTAGCTAAATCTTGTTCGAAATAGGAAAAAGAAATGGAAACAGACAAAGCAATTAGCAAGATACTCCAGGGGTTTCAACCTGCCTGCGTGGTCATAACTGCGAACGAGTTGAAAGTCTTCGACCAACTCAAGCAACCCGTAAATGCTACACATGTTGCAGAAAACTGCAACCTTGACCCCGAAGCGACCGAACGATTGCTAAATGCGCTCACCTCACTTGAGATTATCACTAAAGAGAATGACAAGTACCATCTACCGCAAGCAGCACAAGATTATCTCGTCACAGGTGGTAGCCATTCCATGCAGCAGTGGATACAGCTTTCGGCAGATCTTTATCCCGTTTGGGGTCAGTTGGCAACATTTATCAAATCTGGAATCCTCATAAAAAGCATTATGGAAATGCTGGGAGGCGATCCCCATAAAATGCGCGCCTTCACCGATGCCATGCACGACAAAGCACTCAAAGCCAC
>JAJDBA010000140.1 GCA_029261675.1 Nitrospinaceae bacterium | reverse complement strand
AAGTAGAAAAACGAGCAGTTCGAGATTCTGCAGAATCTGCCGGCGCAAGGGAAGTCTTTCTTATAGAAGAGCCGATGGCCGCCGCAATTGGGGTGGACCTCCCTGTACAGGAACCCACGGGAAACATGATTATTGATATTGGTGGTGGAACCACGGAAGTGGCCATTATTTCCATGTCCGGAATTGTTTTCAGCCGGTCGGTAAGAATTGCCGGGGATGAAATGGACGAGGCCATCGTAAATTACATAAAGAAAAAATATAATCTTTTGATTGGTGAACGAACTGCTGAGGATGTGAAAATTGAAATTGGTTCTGCTTACCCAATGAAGAAGCGTATGACAATGGAAGTCAAAGGTAGAGACTTAGTAGCAGGTATCCCTAAAACACTGATTATTTCGGATGAGGAAATTCGAGAAGCACTCACTGAAACTTTTGGAACCATTGTAGAGGCTGTAAAAATTGCCCTGGAACGCACACCGCCGGAATTGGCCGCTGATATTGTAGACAAGGGAGTGGTGGTTGCCGGTGGGGGATCGCTAATTAAAGGACTGGATATTTTACTTAAAGAAGCCACAGGCCTGCCGATAACTCTAGCGGCAGACCCTCTTTCAGCAGTAGCTTTAGGTGCTGGCAAAGTTTTAGCTGATGCCAAGTTGCTGAGAAAGGTTACCATCTAGCAGTGCCCAACAAGGGACCCAAAGGTAGAAAAAATATTATTCTGGTTTTTTCCATTTTGCTGTTCTCCTTGGCCTTGATGAGTTTAAGTGCCAAACAGGAAAAAGGAATTTCCTTCCTCGATTCATTGACGGGTCTTATTCTTTCCCCGTTTCAAAATCTATTTACCCAATCCGTTCAATCTGTTTCAGATGGAATCAATCATTACTTTGACCTTGTTAATGTTTCCAGGGAAAACGAGCGACTTAAAGTTGAGGTCGAGAGGCTCATCAATCAAAAGAATGATCTGATTGAGCGAATTTCACGGCAGAAACGTATTGCTGGTTTAATGGCCTATCAGGAAGGACATAAAAAAGAGTCGTTGGTTGCCACCGTTATTGGCAGAGCCGCTACACAATGGTCCAAGGTTGTCTTTATTAACAAAGGAACCGAACACGGTGTTCGAACCCATTCTGCTGTGGTGACGAATTCAGGGGTCATCGGCCAAATCATTCATGCAGGACCCACCACATCCAAAGTTCTGCTAACGATAGATTCGCGCAGTGCTGTGGACGCCTTATTTCAAGGTAATCGCGTTTCGGGTGTGGTCGTTGGCACAGGTGAAAAACAGTGCCAAATAAAATTTGTTCCGAACACCGCCGAGATTAAGGTGGGAGACCGAGTTCTGTCTTCAGGCTTGGGTGGGATATTCCCTAAAGGACTTGTTATTGGAACGGTTTCTCAAGTTTCTAGAAAAAAACAGGGACTATTTCAGGAGATCACACTTGATCCCAGTTCAGATTTATCTAATTTAGAAGAAGTTCTTGTTTTCCTTTCTTGACGCATAGCATGTATTACTTTGCTCAAATTCTAATTGTTATTACTTTATTTTCTATTCAAACCACTTGGCTTGGAATCTTTTCCATTGGCGGAGTGGTTCCAGATCTTGCTCTAATCTGGGTAGTCTATTGCGGGGTCCATTGCTCACGAACTGTGGGTATTGGATCGGGTATTGTGACGGGCATATTGCAGGATAGCCTTTCCGGTGGATTACTGGGGGTAAACACTTTGTCGAAAAGTTTTATCGGTCTCTTTTTTGCGGCTCTAAAAGATAAATTTTACGTTGAAGGCGTAATCCCTGTTGCTTTTTTTCTGGTTGCCTCTTCTTTGTTTGATGGGCTGGTATTTTATTTTTTCATGAACACTGTTTTGAAAGGCGAGATGGCATCCAGTTTTTTATATCAGTCATTGCCTGCTTATAGTGTTTACAATGGAATAGTTGGGCCTATTTTATTTTTAGTATTGAATCAGTTAAATAGCTGGTTGAAGTCAAAAGTGTCCGATCCTTATATGAATACGGTTAATTAGATATGTTTCGCCACGGGACAGAAACCAACGACGCGATTAAAAAGAAGATTCGTGTTTTCGCCATTCTGGTGATTTTTGTGTTTATTTGTTTGTCGATGCGAATTTGGTATTTGCAAATTTTAAAATGGCAATATTTAACGGGGCTATCAGAAAATAATCGGGTGCGTATGGTAAGCCTTCCTGCTTACCGAGGGATGATTAAAGATCGTAATGGCGAAACCCTTGTTAGCATTCGGCCTTCTTTCAATCTCTATATTACTCCTGAAGATGCTGGAGACTCAGACCCCGCGCTGGATTTGCTTACAAAAAAAATCAAATTTGAGCGTGAAAAATTAAAGGAAAATATAGGTCGGGAAAAGTCTTTTAAGGATATTTTAATCAAGGCAGATATTTCTCGTGAAGAAGTCGCATTTGTTAAGGAAAATAATATGCGTCTACCGGGAATTAAAATAAAAGCAGAACCACTGAGAAACTATGTTTATAAAGATTTGATGTCTCATACATTGGGATATCTAGGGGAAATTTCAAAATCAAAACTAAAACATACAAATAATCCGTTCTATAGCCAAGGTGATTTTGTAGGAAAAAATGGTTTAGAAAATGTTTTTGAGTCCACTTTACGAGGTAAAAAAGGACACAAAGAAGTGGAGGCGGATGTTTCTGGAAGAGAGCTTAAAACCATACGCAAGCTTCCTTCTGAAAGCGGAAACAATCTGATTCTCACTCTAGATGTGAAAGTGCAGCAAGAGCTGGAAAAAGCGATGACCAGCACCCCTGAAACAATCGTAAACGGATCGGCTGTTGTGATAAAAGTCCAGACGGGAGAAATTCTGGCAATAGCCAGTAAACCCGATTTTGATCCGAATGAGTTTGCAGCAGGGATAACCCCCGAAAACTGGAAGAAGCTGATTAATGATGAAATGCACCCTCTGCAAAACCGATCCATTCATAGTCAGTACCCC
>JAJDBA010000139.1 GCA_029261675.1 Nitrospinaceae bacterium | reverse complement strand
TGAAGGCTATCTGGCTAAACTATTGATGGCAGCTTAAATTTCATGCGTTTGCCCTGGGGGCAGACCACGGTTATTTGTGTTGGTTTCATGTGATGTCGTAAAAAATGTGGTCTGTCCCCTATTGTCCTCAATATGTTCATTAGCACATTAACGCAGGCCTGACCCCGCGCCTTGTGACCCCGCGCCTTGGACCCCGCGCCCCTGTGACTCCGCGCCCCTGACCCTTGAGTTTATAAAGTCTTGCAAAATGGGAGGAGACCATATACGAGGTAGCGACACAATCGAAGAGCAAAGGTATTTCACAATCAACGGGTTTGTCCAACAAACGGTTCAGATTGTGGCTTCGCGCTGCACGCAAATCACAATCTAACCTTATTCGTTATGTGTTGATGCTTACTCGAACCAGTTAAATTGGGAGAGTTAGAGAGACACAACCTTATTAGCACACGGCCCTTTCTGGCCTTGCCAACTTCTAATTCTACTTTCTGACCATCACTGAGACTTGCCTATCCACCGCCACTTTGAATTTCCGAATGATGAACAAATAGATCCTTGCCATCATCATCTGGAGTAATGAAACCGAAACATTGAATCACTTTACTGTACCTGTACTCATGCTTTGTTTTGCTATGTGTTGCCTATTGTTACCTATTTATCATCGTTTCCTGATATAGGTTGAACGTCCTGCGGCTGACTATCGTCTACCCTTGCTTTTTGCAAGCGTTTCTCTTCCTTCTTTTTCTTTTTAGCTATTTCTTTCTGGCGCTTTTCGAAAGCGTAATTTTGCTTAGCCACTCGTATTCTCCTCTACATAATTCCAGGGTTGGAGCCTTTATAATACGGTATTTTCCAACCGATTGCGCTCTTCATAGCATCGACAATATCCACGGTCGCGAGAGGGTACTGGATCTGCTAGGCTCTTTTAGCGCGACTCAAACACTGCGGAAAAACGTCCGAGTTGATTGCTTTTGATAGGCATCAATTAGTTCCGTCATCGCTTAGGTTTTATTTATTCCATTCATGTAGCTACGTGATAAGTTTCACCTTTTGCCATAATAACCCATGCCATGCGGGCCATTTTATTGGCTACCGCAACGCAAGCTTTGTTGTGCCCTCTGCGTGCTAATACCGCTTGTGCCTATCGGCTAAAGTGGTCGGTCTTATTTGCCGAGTGACGCAGAACCGCTCTGGCTCCGTGGATAAACAAGGTTCTGAGATAGGTGTTACCCCGTTTGCTGATCCCAAGCAAAACTATTTTGCCGCCGGTTGTGCGCTGACCAGGCACCAAGCCTAACCAGGCTGAAAAATGACGACCGTTCACAAAGTCTTTGCCATCGCCTGCAGCGGCATATGTGGCACTGGCAGTGATAGGCCCGATGCCTAACACCTCATCTAAACGCCGACATATATCATTCTCCTGATTGAGGGATTCTATCCGTTGCCCGCATTGCTCAAATCGTTGATCAAGAGCCTGTAGTTCTTCAAGAAGTTCCACAAATAATTCCCGTGTGAGAGCGGTTAAGTCATTTTCCGCATCTTCCAGGATTTCGGGCAACCTTTTACGTACAGCGGCAACACCTTTGTTGATGACTACGCCGTATTCCGCCAGCAACCCGCGAACCTGGTTCACCAAGGCTGTGCGCTCTTTCTTTATGCGTTCCCGCTGACGGTGAAAATTTTGAATATCCTGTTGTTCGATTGTTTTAATGGGCACAAAACGCATGTTGGGACGCTGTGCCGCCTCCACTATTGCCTCGGCATCGTTGTAGTCGTTTTTGTTGCCTTTGACATAGGGTTTGACGTATTGCGGCGCGATGAGTTTGACTTCATGCCCCAATTTAATCAATTCTCTTGCCCAATAATTGGCGCCGCCACAGGCTTCCATCGCGATTAAGCACGGCTCTAAGTTCGCCATGTACGACAAAACTTGCTTCCGCTTTAGCTGCTTCTTTTTTACAAACCGTCCCGTTTTGCATACTGAGCATCACGACTCACTGCTCGGCCTGGTGAGATCCGGGAAGCGAGGTGGATTGAATGTAATCTTGAGTGTAATCTTGAGTAGAAAGAGTGGAATATCTCTGCTGAATGCATGAAGCAATAGGATGGAGTCATGAGGGCGCAAGAGCAATAGTACAAACTTTTCCTCAATGTGCTTGACCACCAGTAGCACATTTGTCATATTGGCTGGTATATAGCCAAAGCACAGAGACAGTAACAACAAGAGATAGGCCAATGGAAGAGACCACAGATGGAATCGTGGGCGGCTCAAAACTGCTAGCCCAAGTGCGAAACGTCATCAGACGGAAACACTACAGTATTCGGACAGAACAAGCCTACCTGCAATGGATAAAGCGCTTTATCCTTTATCATAATAAAAAACACCCATCTGAAATGGGTTCAAATGAAATTGAACAGTTCCTGACTTACCTGGCTGTTGAACTCAATGTAGCTGCCTCCACCCAAAATCAAGCCTTAAATGCCTTGGCCTTTCTCTATAAGCAAGTATTGGATACTGAGCTTGAGCGGATGCGCAACATCACACGTGCAAAATGCCCGCAAAATTTGCCCACTGTTTTCAGCCAACAAGAAATCATGCGCATACTCCCACGTTTGAAAGGAATGAGCGGGCTGGCAAACAAACTGCTCTATGGATCTGGGATGCGTGCAATGGAGTGCCTGCGGCTACGGGTAAAAGATCTTGATTTTGATCGCAAGCAGATAACCATCCGACAAGGGAAAGGAGGGAAAGACCGTGTTACTGTCCTTCCTCCATCATTGATTATCCCATTGAAGGAACAATTGAAGGCGGGTCGTATCCTTCACAAAAAAGACCTGGCTAATGGCCATGGTGAAGTCTATCTTCCCCATGCTCTGGCTCGTAAATATCCGCAAGCAGCAAAAGAGTGGAGTTGGCAATACCTCTTCTTTGCTCAAACAACTTCCGAAGATCCCCGTACAGGTAAAGTGCGCAGACATCATCTGCATGAATCCACCTTGAACCGCGAACTGAAACGGGCCAAAACACAGGCAGAAATACACAAGCATGCCAGTTGCCATGCCCTCAGGCACAGCTTTGCAACCCACCTGTTAGAAGCAGCTTACGACATCCGAACAGTGCAAGAACTACTTGGGCACAGCGATATACGAACAACAATGATCTACACCCACGTCTTACAAATGGGTGCAAGTGGCGTACGTAGCCCATTAGAACAGTTTCTAACCCCAGACTTGAGCAGCATACCTATGGGGCTAAATCAGACCGCAAGATAACGACAAAAAAGGGAATAATAAATGAGGATAAAGGCATGCCTGAAGCCTGGCCAAAAAGGAACAAAAAAGTGGACCAACCTCTATGGCAAACAGCTGGTATCAGTTAGATATCGATATGATGCGAAGAAAGAGCGACGCTATACAACGATTGAAATCATAGTTGAAGAGGGTGCATGGCAGCCTAATAAGTTAGCAGTCACATCGGCGCTCAACATGACCGACCGGCTTGGGATTCGTGTGGCAGGCTATGAATTAGAACTGCGTGACCGTGTAAAAAATGCTGGTGGCCTATGGAGGCCGCGGCAAAAATTATGGGAACTCCCCTATAGCCAAATATTAGAACTTGGACTGGAAAAACGCATCGTAAACCAATGAGGATAAGTATCTATATATAGATACCTACATATAGATACCAGGTTTATAGATATAGAAAAATGTTTATATATGTAGATACATTTGGCAGGATGGTCCTGCCGAATATTACTAGTTATGTTTTCGGAAAGTACCATGCAAAATCAAATATTAGATGTTCTTGAAAGAACAGAATTTTCGGATGAAATATTCTCAATTTTTGGGCGTGCTCTAGCGATAGCAACAAGGTTTGATAGCATAACCAAATCTCTTGCTAGACTCCCTTTATTCAAGCAAGCAGTGGTAGCTAAAACCATTTTAAGTGAAGATGAGTTTCATTCTCTTGTAAATGATGTTTCTAAGCGCTACACAAATTTAAATCGCGCTATTGGGTCGTTAAAGCTAGATTCAAATATTGAGGATTTATTAACAAAAGCGCGAGAGTCAAGGAATGAGCTAATTCATGAAAGCACTCTCGGTGTCATAGAAAGGGTTGATAATTTTGGGGAAGAAGAATTAGACCGTTTTTTAAGCCGTATCAGTGAAATAACTTTAAATATCATTAGAGGCGACGCAATAATTTCAACTATTATTTCAATGCAAAATAATGAATCTATATCTGATTATCAATTTTCAAAAAGCTATGAAGATAAACTAGTAAACTGGGTGATGGAGCGCTTCGAAAAGTAATGAGTATTTTTAAGGTGACCGCGGCAACCATTGGTGAAACCAAAAGAGGCTACAAGGTTTTCAAGTTGCAGTTAAATAAGTCAATATGGGCTACTAAACTTTTCCCTTTAAGAAAATTAGATCGAAAGTACGATAAGCTTTACCAAACGTATTTAGAGCGTAAAAGCATGTCTTTTCTAGAAGGAAAGTATATATCAGTTTCAATAAGTCAATCCGAATATGGTTATCAATTTAGTTCGATTAGTTCATTTGATGTATTAGCAGATTTTAAAAAAGAGGTTGATTCTTCAGAAGGGATCGTATTTTACACAAGGCTACCAATTTATGACTTCTTGGTAAGTATGAAGCGCGACATCGAAGATGATGGCTCTATAAAAATCAAGTCTGAATTTGGTGATATGAGGGTGTCTAAAGAGGGTGTTTGCTACCAGTTCGACTCAAGCCACGATAAATTAAATTTGAATAACATTAATATGATTTTTAAACAATTTTATGAAAATGTCGATTTGCCAGGAGATAGTGATGGAAAAAAATCATACTACAAAATAAGCATGACAGATACCGCCATCGTCAGAATGGATAACCATGTAAAGGTAAGCTACAAAATGACTACTAGTGGCGATTATAATAAGTGGATCGCAAAAAAAGTACTCAAAATTGGTGAACAACTTCCTGATGACCATATTCAATTCCTAAAAAACAGATGACAAATGCAGGTAAAAACATAACAAGGCAAATCAACCTGACCCTCAGCAGCGGTGTTTGTTTTGTGCTAAAAAAGCCTAGCACAAAACAAACCCCACTACTGGGGTCAGGTTATTTGCAACGTTATGCCTTGAAATTGTTTTGAAGGTTTTGTGCACTAAATAAAGTAAATTAGTAATATCAAAAATAAGAAGTAAAAGCTTTCTGTTTGTGTTGCCTGGCATGTGCATCCTACAAAACCCAGCCAACGAAAAAGGCA
>JAJDBA010000138.1 GCA_029261675.1 Nitrospinaceae bacterium | reverse complement strand
CATCAAAATAATATTGAACAGGTTCGATATTGAGCCCCACAACAGTTTTCCAGAAAACTGTATCGCTTTCATGGGCAACTCACCAAAGCGGGACAAACCTTCATTGAGAATTTCTTCAACTTTTACTGGGTCAAGTCCTCTTATCATATCCAGCAGAGGACGCAACCAGTCCTGAACAATTCCTATATAGACAGGGATATTTTGCACCAGATTTTCCGTCTGCATGCTCAATATGGGGATGAGAAAAATACCGGCGAATATCAGCAGTGCAAAAAACGCCACCATCAAAAGCAGAACCGATGCGGTTCTCGAAACTCTCTTTGACGATGACATCCTGTCCACTAACGGATCCAAAAGATAAGCTAGCGCAAAGGCAATTAGAAAAGGGGCTATAACACGACGAGAAAAATAAAACAGGAGACAGGCAACGAAAAACAGAATTAAAGAAATCAGAAACAGGTTTTTATTTTTTTCCTGACTCATAATTTACATATCCGTCATAGATATCGGGGGTGCATCGGGTGCCTTTTCAACTGGGGCCTGAACGCCCTTTTCCCAGTAGCGATGAAAAGAAGGCAGTAGAAAATCTGCAAGTTTTTGGCTGGTCACATCAAAGGCTTCAAGTTCTGCCGACAATTCATATTCATTTTCTACGGTAGCAAAATCACTTTTGGCGGCAATCAAAGAAGAGTCGATCGCTGAAATGGCTTTGGCGCTGATATTTACCTGTACCATTTTCGTGTCTTTATCCTTATTTTTTTTCAATTTTGAAAAAGCCGTTCCCACGATAACGATATCTGCCCCGGCTTTCAAGCCGATATTCCTGGCATCTTCAACGTTTCCTTTGATAGCACTTAAAACGATGGATTCGGAAATTATATCGCGAACCCGATCCCGGTCTATCACTTCAACTCCAGACTCCAGAAAGTTTTTTGCAAGCTGCGTTTCTGAAATGGGAACAACATCCCAAAAAGAGGAGAGAGGCGCAGAAGTAAAACTACTCTCCTTCATTAAAACGATAACTTTATGTTCGCTCACAGGGCCAGAGATGACTCCCATGCTCGCTAAAGCCTGGTTCACCGCGCCGGGAAAAAATCGAACCTCTAAAACCACCTCACCAGCCTTACCTTCAAGATCATCCAATGCTCGCAAGTATCTATAACTTTTCACATAACGACTGGCTCGCCGGATGATGTTTCCAAGATCTCTCTGATTAGCCGCAAACTCTTCTTCACCCATTAAATCTTTAAACACTAGGGACATAGCATCCTTCATGGCTAAAGACACAGCCTTCTTACGAGCAACGACATAGTTTTCATCTTTTACCGCGACTCGCGCAGTTCCTTCATAAGAATCTTTCAATATAGGTTGTGCCAACGCGAAATGACCATCGAATTGCGTCATCACAAGAAAACCTATAATCCAAAAATATCTTTTCAAAAACTGCTTCCTCATCGTTTTTTCTTGGTCGGCCGAGTGGATAGCGGCTCATTGTCCACAAGTTTTTTAAGGGCCTTAACTTCTTTTGGATTCAAAAACCGACACGCACCCAAGGGAAGTCCGGTCAGATTCAATCCGCCAAAGTGGGTACGTTGCAATTTGATGACGGGGTGCCCAACATGCTCACAGACTTTTTTAATATGTCTGTTTTTACCTTCTACAAGTGTCATTATCAGAAAACAATTTTTGCCACTGGTTTTTTGAATTCTAACTTTAATGGGTTTGAATTTCTCGTCATCGATATGAACTCCGCGTGCTAACCGTTTCAGCGTTTTTTCGTTTGGCATTCCCGAGACTTTTACTTTGTAAGTACGCTCCACCTTATACTTTGGTAGCAATAGTTTCTTTGCCAGCGCGCCATCGTTGGTAAAAAGTAATACACCTTGGGTATTGAAATCAAGGCGCCCTACTGGAAAAACTCGGACCTTGGTGACTCGCACATATTCCATAACCGTGGTTCTGCCACGTTTATCTTCCGCCATGGTGGTAAGACAACCCGTAGGTTTATTTAAAACCACATAAACCTCTTCCTGCTTTCTTGGAATGGGTTTGCCAGAAACTTTTATGGAATCTACACTGGGGTCTGCCAGCGAACCCAGTTGCTTCACAACTTTGCCATTCACCTCCACATTTCCCTGTTCGATCCATCTTTCCGCTTCCCTTCGGGAGGCGAGACCAGCATCAGCTATAATTTTTTGCAAACGAATTTCCATGATGTGCAAATTAAGGGTGGTAAAACAAATGGGGCTACTCGGGCGAGGTAATTTCCTCATCTTCCGTTGCTACAGATTCGGAAGGGTCTGCATTTGCGAATTCTATCTGTGACTGCAAAGGCGGATCATCGCCTTCAAGCTCTTCTTTTAAATCTTCAAGCGTTGGCAAATCACTCAAATCTTTCAAACCAAAATATTCCAGGAATTTTTGCGTCGTACGATACATGATGGGCCGCCCAGGCACTTTCTTTCGCCCTGTTGGTCCGATTACTTTTTTTTCTAACAGAGTTTTGATAACCCCACTAGAATCGACACCTCGAATATCGTCTACCTCTTGACGCGTAAGAGGTTGCTTATACGCGATGATGGAAAGCGTATCCAGACTGGGCTGAGATAACCGTGATGACCTATCCATCTTCAAGAATTTACGAATCCAGTCATTGAACTCATGTCGAGTACACAACTGGTAACCGTCGGCCACTTCCAATATCTGAAGATTTCGAGATTGATACTCTTCCTTCAACTCTTCAAGAATCAACTGTAAATCATTTTTTTCTACCGTGTTGAGAAAAACTTTCTCAAGCTCATCCGCATTAACGGGCTGATCAGCGGCTAATAAAATATTCTCAACAACAGATTTCAATTCATCTCGTTCCATACTTGTCTCAATACCATTTATCCCCACGCTAGTGGGACTCAAAATATTTACTCAAGGCCAGTCCTTGAGAGTGATAATTAGAATTCAATTCAATTCCATAAACCCGATCGGGTCTTTCCACTACTCGTTCAAACTTGAGCCGACAAAATGTCTGCCCATGTTCTACCATAAATGGCACATCATGCGGGCGAACTTCCATCACCGCCCGGGTCCCCTGATTCATTAGTTCATCGGTTCCATTCCATCCAAAACCGGAATCGAAAAAACCCGCGTAATGAGTGCGCAATTCGCCACTATTCGGCTCGTAGGCAATCATTTCTGCAAGCCAATCGGGCCAGATGCATATCTTCTCTTTCGACATCATAATATAGAAGCTTTCTGGCTCCAGGATCAACCTGTTCTTTTTTGGCCTGTAAATAGGCTCCCAAAATTCTTCAACCTTGTAATGGCATATTTTGGAAAGGTCGATCACATTGGAATTCGTCTTGGCCTTATAAGCCACAATAGATTCGGGTTGGTCACCATACACATCGACGCCGACATAGACCCCTTCCTCTAACTTCACCTCATCAACAGGAATGTGGAATCCGCTTTGGTCAAACAAAACCGGGTTCTTCTTAAACTTACTGACCAGTTTCTTTTTGTCCAGAGATTGCGAGGTACGATGCGCCACCCGCAACTGGTTCAGCGAAAGCCCGGTATGCACCTTTACTGGAAAAGACCGAGGAATGACTTCCAGATAAAGCTTACCTTTATGCCCTAAAGGAATTTCATCGAAACGGTGACCTCCATCAACAATCACGCGAGTAAACATATCCAACCGACCTGTAGAACTTTTTGGGTTGGCAAGGCCATAAAACTCGGAAGGTAAATTCAACTCTTCCATCAGAGGAATTAAATAAATAGCATTCTTTTCCAGAATTCCGCCTTTGGAGAGATCAAACTCGTAAAGTGTGACATCTTTTAACCGAGTTTCTACCGGATCGTTCTCAGGCAAAAAACTGCATTGGATTCGATAGGCTTTTTGTCCTAATCTTAAATCGAGGCTCACCGGTTGAATCTGCGATGCCTCGATAGGAACCTGGGAATGGATCATCCCTTCCTTCAAAGCCATTTCTATATACTGGCAGGGAAGATAACCCGACTTACCCTTCAGAGAGGCTACAAGGCCTTCTATTTCTGTTGTGGAATTCATTTATTATTTAAGTCTGTGAGTTTCAGCCCGGCTAAAACCATCGTCGAAATAAGCAGAAAATCTTGTTGGCAAGAAATAATCCCAACCTGTTCGGTTGACAGGCTGTTCGCGGCTATGATTTAATCGTATTACTCGAAGAAATTCAACCTGATTATTCCTAAAATTAAGTAAAAATCAGCTGAAGCCAACAATGGTGGTTTTTTTTCGTGCTATGGACAAAAAAAACAACGGAATAAATATCCGTAAGTAGCGATCTAAAGCAAACGGGTTATTAACAATAATATCAGGATTGTAAAAACAAGTTATGGAATCAAAACACAAAAAAACCGAATCAACAAATTTATTAAAGAACTCCATTCTTACGATTGCGGGGCTTGCAGCTCTCGGAGCCGGACTTTGGGCTTTGATGCATTATTCGTCCCCTACCAATAATCTTCAATCCTATGCCAGTTATAAAGAAACAAGTAATAAACCCGAAATCAAACAAAACAATCCTGAAAAATCCACGCCTCAAATCAACCAGGAAGACATATCTGTCCCTGAAACCGATTTAGGTAATATAATAAAAACAGCCACATCTAATCCATCACCAAGAAATACTCTTCCTCGGCAAGCACTGGAACATATCCAAAAAGGCATGGAGTTCACCGAAAAG
>JAJDBA010000137.1 GCA_029261675.1 Nitrospinaceae bacterium | reverse complement strand
GTTGCGGCATCATCCCTCTGCTTATGGTTTTTCGCCAACCGACACTCAAAGTAACAGGCATAGAAATTCAAAAGGATGCTGCTGAAAATGCAGAGCAAAATATTTCTAAAAACCAAATGAAAATAAAAATCGTCCACGACGATTTTCTAGAGTGGGCACAGCGAGAAGAGCTCGAGTCGTTCGACTTGATCGTGTCTAATCCGCCTTATCGAAAAATAAATTCAGGCCGGACGAATCCCGACCCAGGGAAAGCCATCGCACGACACGAGCTAAAGCTCAACTTGCCATCGATGCTAGACAAAGCACAACCCATTTTAAAAAAGGGCGGCCATATCACCCTGGCTTATCCTCCTATCCGGTTACAAGAAACGTTAGGAGAACTTGAATCTCGGGAATTATTCCCCAGTCGGATTCGCTTCATCCACGGAAACCAAAATGCAGAAGCTAAAATCTTTCTCGTAGATGCGATCAAAGAAAAGAAAAGCGATTTAATAGTCGATTCGCCACTCTACGTTTATAATAAGGACGGAAGTTATTCTAAGGAGATGCAGGAGATTTATGATTCCTTTAATTGTATTGACGGGACCGACCACGTCAGGAAAAAGTGAGACGGCCCTGGAACTGGCACGAAAACTGAACACAGAAATTATCAGCGCCGATTCTATGCAGGTCTACAAACACTTCGATATCGGCACCGCCAAAGCATCCGTTAACTCACGGCAAAGCATTCCGCATCATCTGATCGATATTCTGGAACCCGAGGAAGAATTTAACGCCTTCGATTTTAAAACGCGGGACTCGGCAACCATACACGACTTGATGAATCGCAATAAGACCCCCATCATTGTTGGTGGTACCGCACTCTACCTGAAAGTACTGATTCAGGACTACGACTGCGCTGTCGAAATTTCTGAAGAAACTCGAAAAAGAATACAACAGGAAATTCTACAGCAAGGAATTGAGCAAGTTTATAAAAGTTTACAGGTGATAGATCCTGATTTTGCCGAAAAAATTTCAGAAACGGATTCGTTGAGAATCGGAAGAGCTTTAGGAGTTTACAGAGAAACCGGGAAGCCATTTTCAGAGTTTCACAAAGAAGACTCGGCTACTGACATCAGCTTTCCTATTCACACCTTCATTCTTGAATGGAACCGAGCAGAGCTTTATGAAAAAATTAACCAACGTGTGGATGATATGATCGAAGCCGGACTCGAAAGCGAAGTCAAAAACATTCTCGATCGTGGATTTTCGCCTGACCTGAAACCTCTAAAAAGCATCGGCTATTCTCAAATGACTCGATACCATCAGGGTGACATGACTTTGGAAAGAGCAATTTATGAAATAAAACGGGAAACCCGTCACTATGCCAAACGCCAACTCACCTGGTTTCGTAAAATGCCAGAAGCGCAAACCATCGCTGTAGACAAAAAAGACACTCCCGCATCTCTCAGCGACAAACTACTCTCTTGTCTGCCAAATGTAGCAGCCTGTCTTTTAGCTATTTTTATTTTTTTGGGTTTCGGCACTGTAACCGAGGCTAAAAACATAGCGGAAGATTTTGAACAAGCCAAAAAGGTTTTTCTCAAGAAAGAATGGGCCAAAGCTAAAAATCAGTTTCTTGCTATTCAAAATACCGCGCCGGATTCCATAGAAAGCAAACGCTCGCAGTTTTTACTCGGTCTCATTCATATCCAGAACAACAAGCATGAAAAAGCTATTGGAATTTTAACACCTCTGCTGAAAAAATATCCGGAGATTGAAGATTACATCCTGCTAAACCTCGCCAAAGCAGAATTCAACAAAGGAAAATACGAGCAGGCCAAAACACATGCACTGCAACTTCTTAAAGATTTTCCTGAAACACGGCTCTACCCAGAAGCACAAATCACTATCTCTGATATCTACATACAAACCAAAAATCACACTCAAGCCACTGATGTCTTAAAAAAATCAATTACAGCTTTAAACACTTCTTTCAGTCATAAAAGCTTCCGTTCATATCTCCCCGATCTCATTTTCAAGTTAGCCGAGCATGAGGAGAAACTGGGTAAGAAAACCGATGCCTATTTGAATTACCGGCAACTCCATATCAAGTATCCCAATCACGAATTGACAGAGGGTGCCGAAGCCTCAATAAAGAAACTCATTGCATCACCAGAAGTAAAAGAGATTCCACTGACTTTACGGGAACACACCAAACGAATCGAACAATTGTTCAAAGGAGTTCGATACAAAGAAATCATTTCGGAGATTGGCGAGATTAAAAAAGCCAACAATCCCATGCCGGGAAGGTTTTATTTCTTCTTGTCCAATGCTCATCGCGGATTACGTGATAGAAGAACGGCAAACATTGCATTGCAAGACTTTTCTAAACTCTATCCACAGCATGCAAAAATTCAAAAAGCCAAATTCAACATTGGACGTAACCTTTGGAACCTTGGAAAACCCCTCGCCGGAGCAAAATATTTTAAGGAAGTTGCCAACGAAGATCCGTCTTCGGAGCGAGCAGTTAAAGCACTATTTTTTATTGGAAAAATTTATGAAGAGCAAAAAAACTATCCCAGATCTTTAAAACTATATCAAGAAGCTCTAAATAAATATCCTGACAATTTTTACGGTCAATGGGCTGGCTGGCGACTTGGATGGGTAAACTATATCGATGGAAAATTCGACAAAGCTTTTGACCGATTTCAAGACGTTGCCGAACGGTTCCCCAAAAGTCCTTTTATCGAATACAATTTGTATTGGAGCGCTAAATCAGCAGAAAAACTTGGCAATAAGGAAAAAGCCAAGGAACTTTTGACCAACGTTGCTACTCTTTATCCTTACACCTTCCATGGAATTCGCGCCAAAGAACAACTACAGGGAGTATCTATTCCTGAAAGTAACTCAGAAAAAATGAAACCCGAAACCCCTATCAAGCTCGGGCGGGCCCTCGATAATCTGGAAAAATTTTATTACACTCGGGCGCAGGAATTATCTGCAATCGGTTTGACTGAGGAAGCGCGGAAAGAAATACAGCGACTTGAAAAATCCATTCGAAAGAATCTGACAGGAGTATTATGGCTTTCGAATCTCTACCATAAAGCCGAGGGCTATTCCGAGTCGCTCAAGTTATTACAATTGTATAAAGACTTTGCCACCAAATCGGGCGAGCGTACTCTATCTCCCCGTTTCTGGAAATACTTTTTCCCCCTTGCTTACAACGAAGCCGTGGCTTCCAACTCAAAGTATCGAAAAGTCGACCCCTTTTTTGTGAATGGGATTATAAGACAGGAAAGCCTGTTCGACAGCAATGCACTTTCTCCAGCTGGGGCACGTGGGCTCATGCAGATCATGCCTGCAACTGGCAAAAAGCTTTATCCAAAGACCAAGTTAAAAAAGCCGTTTGAAGCCGATGTATTATTCGAACCCGGTTTGAACATCCGGCTGGGCGTGAAATATGTAAGTCAGTTAAATAAACGCTTTGGTGGGAATGGAACGCATATCTTAATTTCGTACAATGCAGGTCCGCATGTCCTTAAAAAGTGGCTAAAACGTTTTGGTCATTTAAACGATCTAGATGTGTTTATCGAATCCATCCCCTACCCTGAAACAAGGCGTTATGTGAAACATGTATTGAGAAACCGGGGTATATATAACACCCTTTATTCTCCATCCTGATCCACAACCTCCAGAATCATTTATCCTTAAAATATTTCACTGAAATGGCTATAATAGATGGCATGAAATCCAAGGTCCATTTACAAAAAATTGAAAACTACTCTCTCGAAAAAATCGAACCATTTGTCCGCGATGCGTTATCCGTAATAGATGAAAAAAAACCCCTGTTTTCTAGTGGCCAAAAGGTTTTGCTTAAACCCAATCTTCTTAGAGGATTCAGCCCGAAAAACTGCGTAACCACTCACCCGATGGTCGTTGAGTCCGTTTGCCGCGTACTCAAGGATTATTCTGTTGGACAAATCACTATCAGTGATAGCCCTGCTTTGGGGAGTCTTGAGGCGGTTGCCAGCAAAGCAGGCTACGATCCTTTAAAGAAGAAATATGGCGTTAGAATCGTTCCTTTAACAGATCCGGTTCCGTTTGAAAATGAAGAGGGCGTTCCGCATTTGAAAATCGCGGGTTGTCTGCAGGAATTTGACCGAATCGTCAACCTGCCAAAAGTCAAATCCCATTGCCAAATGACAATGACCCTGGCAATCAAGAATCTGTTTGGACTCGTCATCGGCAAACGCAAACCTATTCTGCATTGCCTGGTCAAAAACGATAAAGTTAAATTTGGGAAAATGCTAATCGACATAGCCCGTCATGTGAACCCCTGCCTAACTCTGGCAGATGGCATTGAAGCCATGCAAGGTCAAGGGCCCATCCATGGTACCCCTTATCCTTTGGGAGTACTTCTCGCATCTACAGATATGACAGCTCTGGATCGCGTAGCCGCCGAGATTGTAAAATTTTCCATCGATAAAGTGTACGCACTTGAGGCGGCCCGATTAAAAGGTTATGGAAATTATGATCTGGATAAAATAGAAATTTCCGGTGTGATCGATCTTTCGAGTCTGGCGGTTTCAGATTTCGAACCTGCACGGGCAATGGATATTTCTTTTAACCCATACCGAATTATGAAATCATTTCTCAAACAATTTTATGAAGTTGGGATCAAAGAAAAACGGGATATTTTTAACTAGAGGACTTGTCAAAGTTTACCGAGCAACAACCCAAGTCGAGGCCAGTTTCTTTCTTACTCAAAAAGTATTTTTCAGGATGGATGAAATTGATGATCTTATTGCCTTCTCTTCGCGTTCCGACCAGACCTGATGACCGTAGAATTGATAAATGGTGGGAAGCTTGAGGCTGGCCCATTTTCAAACTCTTTGCTATGTCAGACACGCTTTTTTCACCTTTGAGCAATAACTGGACAATTTTCAATCGGGTTTCATCACCCAAGGCTTTTAAAATGCGGGCGCATTCTCCAGAATCTGTAGTTGTGTTACTCATAAATTCCAGTATATTAACTCCTTCAAGAACCTTCAAGTCTAAACCCAATATAAGACTCATCGACTTATGAGCGAAGAAACACTGAAACCAGAACAATGGGTTGAAAATTATGCCGATATGCTCTATCGCTACACGCTTGTTCGTGTCAAAGATCCCGATGTAGCTGACGAATTAGTTCAAGCTACACTCTTCGCTGCATTAAAATCGCAACACACCTTTGCAGGGAGATCGACTGAAAAAACATGGTTGTTTGGAATTTTAAAACATAAAACCATGGATCATTTCAGAAGCGCGAAAAAAAATATCAATGTCGATATTACCGATACCGATACAGACCGCATCCAGTTCGACACAACAGGGCATATGACTCCCTCCCCCAACAACTGGAATGTGGACCCCGAAAAAGCCACAGAAAATAAAGAACTCGCTCAGGTTCTCGAAAAATGTATGAATGGGTTATCCGAGAAGTTCCACCGAATATTCGTTTTAAAAGAAATAGAAGGACTGAGTTCAGAGGAAATATGTAAGGAATTTAATATAAAACCGACCAATTTATGGGTCATGTTGCATCGTGCGAGAAATCAACTCAAACTATGCATGGAGTCCAACTGGTTAACTAAAGAATGACCGCCAAGAGATAATTATGAGTTTCCTCATGTCCATTTTGAAAATGACCTGCAAGGATGTCTATCCATTGATTTCCGAAGAGATGGATCATTCTCTCTCTTTTAGCAGACGGGTTCGCTTAAAAATGCATCTCGCAATCTGTAACTTATGCCAAACTTACAGCAAGCAATTGCAGATGTTACGAAATCTGGCGCTAAATCTTGGCAAAGAAAATTCCGAAGTTCTAGAAAAGAAAACTCTTAGTCCCGATACAAAAGAAAAAATTCAGAAGTACATTAAGGAAAAATCTAAATAGAAAGGCACTCGTTTTGACAGATAAAATTCAAAAATCTGACAGTGAATGGCAAGAAAAGCTGAC